>JAJPJZ010000074.1 GCA_021323935.1 Terriglobia bacterium
TCGCGCACGCGCTGGTTCCAGGCGCGCAGTTCGTCGAAGTTGTAGGCGTTATCGAGCGAGAGCATGGGCGCAGAATGCGCCACCTTGACGAAGCCTTCTCGCGGCGCGCCGCCTACCCGCTGCGTCGGCGAATCGGGCGTGACCAGCTCGGGGTGCCGCTTTTCGAGCGCCTTCAGCTCGTTCATCAGCGCGTCAAACTCGGCGTCGCTGATGGCTGGCTGATCGAGCACGTAATACAGGTGCTCGTGGTGGCGAATCTTCTGGCGCAGCGCCTCAATCTCGCGTGCCGCGCCCGGTTTGGAAGCCGTGGGCATCGGCTCGATTATAGTTTCCAGTTTCGCCCTTGAACGTGGCCGCGCTGCGCCCGACCCAATGTTTCGCCCAGTAGAATCGAGAGCAGGAAAGAGAGACTCGGTTGCGTCGCGCTGCTCTCATCTTCAATCCGTTCGCCGGCTCCAGCCGCTCTGAGCGATCAGCTCAGGCTGAAGCTGCCGCGGGTGTGCTGCGGCAAGGCGGAGTTGAAGTGGAAATTGTGCCGACTCGCGGTCCCGGCGCGGCAACCGATCAAGCCATGGAAGCGATTGCCGCCGGCTGCGACACGGTGATTGCCTGCGGGGGCGACGGCACCGTGCACGAATGCATGCAGCGCATAGTGGCGGAGCGGGCGCCGGCTGCGCTCGGCGTGCTGCCTTTCGGCACCGGCAACGCGCTCGGCAAAGATCTACGCATACCCGCCGATGCGCTGCGCGCAGCCAAGTTGCTGCTGACAGCCCGCCCTGAGCGCATCGCCGTGGGCCGCATGGAACCGGAAGGTAACGCGGCCGCCGGCCGCTACTTCATTGTGACCGCAGGCGTGGGCGGCGACGCGCACATGCTCTACGAGCTGAACTTCGAGATCAAGCGCCGCCACGGCATGCGCGCCTACTACTGGGCTGCCACCCGCATCTTCCTGCAGCATGGCTTTCCGCCGTTTGAAATCGAGTTCACGGCGCCGACGGGCGAGTGCCGCAGCGTGGTGGTTTCGCAGGCGCTCTCGGTGCGGATTTCAAATTTCGGCGGCTTGATCCGCCGCCTTGCCCCGGGTGCTTCACTCAAGCGCACCGACATGCGGCTGGTGCTGTTCAAAACGCCGCGCCGGCGCGCGTTTCTCAGCTACGTGCTCTGGCGCTTCCTGGGGACGGCACGTCTGCCGCGCGATGTTGAGCTGGCCGACGCTCGCGATGCCGTTTGCCGGCCGGTGCGGCAATCCACCGTGCTGCCGCGTGCCTGGTCTGAAGGCCAGCGCCACGCGCGCATTCATGCCGAGGCCGATGGCGAACTGCTTGGCACGATTCCGGTGCGCATCTTCGCCGTTCCTGACGCGCTGACCTTGCTGGTCCCGTCCGAGAATGCTGATCGACCCAGCAGCGCCACTGGAAAGTCCCGGGCAGAAGCTGGACACTAGCAGCTTGGAACCGACAACCCACTTCATGTTTGGCGCCTGCCTGGCGCGCGCAGGCTTCAACCGCAAGACCGCGCTGGCAACTTCCGTGATGGTGATTGCCGCCGAAATCCCTGATCTCGATATCTTCCTCGAGCTGCGCGGGCCGGTTTATGGTTTTCAGCACCATCGCGGCGCAACCCACACGCTGCTCGGAGTTCCATTCGACGCCGCGGCAGCCCTGCTCATCGTCTATGCCGCACGGCGCCTTCGGCAGTGGCGGCGCGGCGGTGGCGCGAGGGCACGCTCCGGCCCGGCGCCCCGCTGGGGGCTGCTTTACGCGCTGGCGTGTGTGGCGGCGCTCTCGCACATCCTGCTTGATTTCACCAACTCTTACGGCGTTCGGCCGCTGATGCCGTTCTCATATGGCTGGCACCACTGGGACATCGTCGCTATTTTTGAGCCGTTCATGTGGGCAGTGCTGTTCCTGGGCCTGGTGCTGCCTTCGCTGTTCTCGCTCATTCATGAAGAAATCGGCGCGCGGCACAGCGGGCCGAGGGGCCGCGTCGCGGCAGTGGCTGCCCTGGCGGCCGTGGCGCTGATGTGGGGCGCGCGTGACTACGAACATCGGCGGGCGTTGGCGGCGCTTGACGCCATGGAGTATGGCAGCGAGCTTCCCGTGCGGGTTTCGGCCTACGGCACCATGCTGAACATTTTTGCCTGGAACGGTGTGGTTGAAACCGACACTGCCTTTCGCGCCATGCCGGTCGATTCACTCACGCCGGAAGTCGATCCACGGCGGCAGGCACGCATCTTCTACAAGCCGGCCGTCACGCCGCCGCTCACTGCGGCCAAGGCCAGCTACCTGGGGCGTGTATTCCTCGATTGGGCTGATTACCCGGTTTTTGAAATGCGCCAGCTCATGCCCGGGGAAGACGCTCTGGATCAACTGGGGCGCGCGGCCGGGGCAGCGACTCTGCGGCCGGCGGCTTTGATCCAGGAGGCGGGCACTGCGCCCGCCGGGTACGTGGTCAGGATGTATGACTTGCGCTACTTCGACGTTGATTCGGCTTTGCGCGGCCGGCGGCGAACCCTGGGCGGAACGGTGCAGCTCGATGCTGAGCTGCACCCCGTCGCGTATTACATGGGATCGTTTTTCGGCAGGACCGTCCAGCGGCTGCAACCGCCCAGGTAAAAGCGCAGAACTACTGCGGCGGCTGGGGCTTGGAGCCATTCCCCTGCGCCGGCGCCTGTGAACCCTTCGCCTGGCCGGCATTTCCACTCGGCGCCGCGGTAGAAGCGCCGCTGCTCGATTGCGACCTATCGACCACGCCGCCTTCGGCTGACTCAGGAATTCCTGACTGGCCCGGCGCGGCGACGTGAACGATCCTCATCTGTGGCACCTCATGGTTCCAGCTCGCGGGAATACCATCGAAGGCGACCCGGAAAGGCATGCTCTGCCGGGGTTTCAACGGCGAAGTGGCCGCTGCCGGCGCGCCTTTGTCATCGGTCAGGAACTCGAGGTTGCGCGTCTCGCGCTGCACCTGGTGGCCTTGCGCATCGGTGAATGCAGCATCTACCGTCACCTGGCCTACCGCATTTGAGCCGGTGTTTTCGATTTCGCCGTAGATGTAACTCTGGCCGCCAACCGGCGCGCTCGAAACACGAAGCCCTTTAAATTGCAGTTGCGTGGCGAAAGGCTGGTCGGGGACCTGGCCGGCGACCGGTCCGGGTGAGTTCTTTGGCGTGCGCGGCAGCGCGTAGATAATGGCAGCCAGAATTACGCCTGCCACCACCAGCGCAACCAGCGGCCACGGAAAGCGGTTGGGTTTTTCAATTTGTTCCACGATGTGCGGCGCAGGCTGTCGATCGGGCGGTCGGTAATTGGGGTTGGTTGCCATGTTCCTCCTGTTGCGCCCAAGCCGGCGGCGAAGATATATCTGCCGCGCGGGGGTGATTCAAAACCGACGGCGCGAACTGAACTGCACCATAAGGCGCTTTTCGGTACCCGCGGTGCATCAATCCGCAGCTTCAAATCCGGTTACCGGCCAGGCGCGCCGGCCACGAAGTACCAGATGATTAAGCCCAGAATCGCGGCCGTAATGAGCGCTCCAATCACGCCCCACGGAAAAGGCTTCTTGGTTTCAATCTCGGCCCTGGGTTCAGGCTTATGAAGCTGCGGCCCGCGCGTGAAATTCGGATCAATTGGATTTGTTGCCATATTGGTTGGGATGGACAGGAATCAGTGAAGTTTGCCTTGAAATCCAGACCTGCTGAACCGCGCCGCGGAACACCAGGCGCGCGCCGGCGGTCTGATAAGATGAGGCCAGTGTTGCTTATGATAAGGCTGTTTGCAGTTATGGTGTTGTTGGCCTTAGCGCTCCAGGCGCAGAGCTCGCCTGCCGTTCCGGCATCGCAGCAAGCGGAGACGGCCGCTTCGCTGGCCAACCAACCGCCACAGCCGCCACAGGTGACCTACCAGAACGGCCTGCTCACCGTCCACGCTGAAAATTCCACGCTGGCTGATGTCCTGGCGCAGGTGCAAGCCAAGACCGGCGCGCAGATCCAGGTACCGCCCGGTGCCGCCACCGAGCGTATGGTGGTTCAGGAAGGACCGGAGCCCGCGCGGGACGCATTGGCCGCGCTGCTGCGCGGCAGCGGCTTTGATTTCATCATTTTAGGCAGCGCGCAGGACCCGCAGTCGGTGCAGCGCGTGGTGCTCACGCCGCATATGGCGCAAGCTCCTGCGCCAGCGCAATCGGGTTTCCCGGCACGCCAGCAGGCGCCCGATTACCAGAACAACAATGAAGAAGCAGAGCCCGCGCCGCCCGCGCCCATCCAGCCCGCAGCTCCCACGACCACGGCGCGCCCGGCAAGCCCGGGAGGCGAGACCGGCGGCCTGAAGACTCCTGAGCAGTTGCTGCAGGAACTGCAGCAGATTCAACGCGGCCAGCCGGGGCAGGCGCAACAGAATGGCCAGACGCAAACACCGCCGCAAATGCCGCCCCAGGCGCCGACCCGCCGCCGCGAAGTGCCGCCTCCGGTTTAGGCGAGCAGCAAAAAGCCGGGCGCTCGGCCCAGCCTTGTGAACAACGACAAATTGATGAATGAGAGCTAGTCGCCGCTTTCCGCGGTCGCAGGCCGCAGGGTCGCGACTGCCTGCTGCTTCGGCTCATTGTGGCGCTTGAACATCCGCAGGATCCCCAGAATCGCCACGTACCCGGCGCCGATACCCAAAGCCATCGTGGAAACAATTGCGAACGCCACCATTACGAACATCTCGTCCCCTTTGGCCCAATCGTAGGATGCCGGGCCTGAGTTCCTGTTTGCCTTCGCGGCCCTTGCCGAGCGGCGAAGGCTGGGTTACTTCTTCTTCTCCGCGTTCCACACGGTCCGCGAAATTGCCCGCCCGCAGAACGGGCAAAAATTCATCAGGTAAAGATTCGGGCGCTCTTCCGGCGAGCCCACGGCGTAATCCGAATCCACTTCGTTCAAAATCCTGCCGTGCATCTGCTGCCTGGGCGCGTGCAAGACGGCTCCGTTGTCCACCGCCTGTTGCAGGTCGTCACAGCAGTGTTCCGTCATACGCCCGTCAGCACTCTACCTGCGTTGACCCTGCTCGGGATTGGCAAGTAAGATACGTTCTGGCGTTAAGCCGGATTCCCAACCGGGCGCCGCTTGGCGCAATGCGGTTGGGAAGCACACCTTTACTTTTGCGGATAATCCCAACCCCGCCAAGATTACTGAAGTCCATTGCCTCAGCGGCCAGTGGTCTTGACAGCCCCGAGGACGTTTACCCTTAAGTAAATGGCGATCACGAAAATCTCGGTCCGCGGCGCCCGCCAGCACAACCTGAAAGATATTTCTGTTGAGGTTCCGCGCAATTCGCTCACGGTGATTACCGGGCTGAGCGGCTCGGGCAAATCGTCGCTCGCCTTCGACACGATTTATGCGGAAGGGCAGCGGCGTTACGTCGAGACGCTCTCCGCGTATGCGCGGCAGTTTCTCGATCAGATGGAGCGCCCTGATGTTGATTCCATCGATGGCCTGAGCCCTTCGATCGCCATTGAGCAGAAAACTACCAGCCGAAGCCCGCGCTCCACCGTCGGCACAATTACTGAGATTTACGATTATTTGCGCCTGCTTTATTCCTCGATCGGAACGCCGCATTGCCCGCAGTGCGGGCACGAGATCACGCGGCAATCAGCCGAGCAGATTGTCTCGAGCGTAATGGCGCACAACGCCGCCGCCGGGGAAGAGCGCGCAATGGTGCTGGCGCCCATTGTGCGCGGCCGCAAAGGAGAATTTAAGAAGGAGCTGGAAAAGCTGGCGCAGCAAGGCTTCACGCGCGCACGCATCGATTCGGAACTGCGTAACCTCGATGAGGAAATCAATCTCGATAAGCGCAAGAACCACACGATTGAGGTGCTGGTCGATCGCGTGCTGGTGAAAGCCGGCATTGAAAAGCGGCTGCAGGATTCCATCACGCTGGCGATGAAGCTGGCCAACGGCCTGGTGCAGGTTGCGTACGTGGGAGCGTCGTCCAGCGGCGCCGGCGAAGAGAAGCTGTATTCGTCGCGGCTGGCCTGCCCTGATTGCGGCATTAACGTTGCCGTGCTGGAGCCGCGCTCGTTCAGCTTCAACAGCACCTACGGCGCGTGCTCTGAGTGCCAAGGGCTGGGCAGCAAGTATGACTTTGACCCGGCCAAGGTCATCGTCGATTGGTCAAAGCCGCTGCTTGAGGGAGGCCTTGGGCCAGGCTCGGCCTCGGGCAACGTGATCAACATGCTGCAGATTGCGGCAACAGCCTTCGGCTTTGATCTGGCAACGCCCTTCGAGAAATTTCCGGCGAAAACGCAGAACCTAGTGCTGTATGGTCCGGAGGCGCGCGATAAGAATCGCTGCGGGTTCAAAGGCGTGCTCGCGTATCTCCGCCAGGTGCTGGATGAAACCACGTCAGACGGTTACCGCGACTACCTGCTGAACTATATGTCGGCGGCCGAATGCCCTGCCTGCCACGGCGCGCGGTTGCGGCCCGAGAGCCTGGCCGTGAAAGTAAATGGCCTTTCCATCGCCGACTTCACGGCTATGCCGGTGGGCCGCGCGATTGAAGCGGTGGCGCAAATCAAGCTGAGCGGGCGCGAAGAAGCCCTGGCAGGGCGCATCGTGCGCGAAGTGGCTGAGCGCCTGCAATTCCTGAACGCCGTGGGCCTGAATTACATTTCACTGAACCGCTCGGCGGCCACTCTTTCAGGCGGAGAAGGCCAGCGCATCCGACTGGCCAGCCAGATTGGCTCGCGCCTGCGCGGCGTCCTCTACGTGCTGGATGAGCCTTCGATCGGGCTGCACCATCGCGACAACAACCGCCTGCTTTCCGCGCTCGAAGCCCTGCGCGACCTCGGCAACACCGTGCTGGTGGTAGAGCACGATGAAGAGACGATCCGCCGCGCCGATTACGTCATCGACCTTGGCCCCGGCGCGGGGCGGCATGGCGGCGAACTGGTCGCCAGCGGCACTCCGGCTGAAATCAGCGCTGCCCCCGCATCGCTCACCGGCGCGTACATTTCCGGCCGAAAAAGGATTGCGGTCCGTGCACAACGCCGCGACTCCAAAGGCGCCATCACGGTGCTGGGCGCGCGCGAAAACAACCTGCGCAATGTTGATGTGGCGTTTCCGCTCGGCGTCATGACCGTCGTGACCGGCGTTTCCGGCTCGGGCAAGTCAACTTTGGTCAATGACATTCTGTATCGCGCGCTGGCAAAGCAACTTTACCGCTCGCGCGAGGAGCCGGGGACACACAAGCAAATTACCGGCACGGAGAACATCGATGGCGTTATTCGCATCGACCAATCGCCCATCGGGCGTACGCCGCGCTCCAACCCGGCAACCTACACCGGCGTGTTTACCCACATTCGAGACCTGTACGCCATGCTGCCTGAATCGCGCGAACGCGGCTACAAGGCCGGGCGCTTCTCGTTCAACGTTGCCGGCGGGCGCTGCGAAGCCTGCCAGGGCGAAGGCCAGCGCCGCATCGAGATGAACTTTCTTCCCGATGTGTATGTGCAATGCGAAGTGTGCGGCGGCCGCCGCTACAACCACGAAACCCTGACCGTGCGTTTCAAGGGGCTTTCCATCGCCGGCCTGCTCGAACTGCCGGTTTCAGATGCTTTGCCGCCGCTTGAAGACGTGCCGCAGGTGCGCCAGAAGCTGCAAACGCTGGTGGATGTCGGCCTCGGCTACATTCATCTGGGCCAATCGGCCGTAACCCTCTCAGGCGGAGAGGCGCAGCGGATTAAGCTGGCCCGCGAGTTGAGCAAGCGCCAGACCGGCCGCACGCTTTACCTGCTGGACGAGCCGACCGTGGGGCTGCACATGGAAGACGTCAGCAAATTGCTGGAAGTGCTGCACCGGCTTACCGACCTGGGCAACAGCGTGATCATCATCGAGCACGACCTTGACGTCATCCGCAACGCCGATTGGATCATTGACCTTGGGCCTGAAGGCGGAGAGAACGGGGGGCGCGTGGTGGCGCAGGGAACGCCGGAGCAGGTCGCGCGCAGCAAAGCTTCTTTCACCGGCAAGGCGCTGGCGGCGAGTTTGTAAACGCCGGCTTTCCGAGGCTCCGCTGCCGCTGCTTTAGAATCGACTGGAACCACCGATCCCGGGTCGAACGAAGAACCGCAAATTGCCTCCTGCTCCCAATTCGTCCGGCGAAGCGCCTGAGCAACCGACATTTACTCCTGAAATTCAGAGCGAAATTCTTCCACCTGCGGCAAGCCTGCCTCGCCCGCATGGCGCGGGCGAAGACCCGGTGTGGAGCGGCTGGGATGTGGCGCTGCTGGTCATCGTGTTCTTCGTCGCGCTGGCTGTCGTCACCTGGTTTGGGCTGCCGATTGCGCGCAAGCTGCCCTCCATGCGCCACATGACGGCGCTGGCGGTGCTGCAGAGTCCCATCGTGGTGATCTGCATCGAGGGGGCGGCGGAATTTGCCGTGCTGCTGTTCATGATCGCGCTGGTCAGGGTTTCGTATCGGCGGCCGTTCTGGCCGGCCGTGCGCTGGAACTTTCCGCATTCGCGCTGGTCGGCGTTCCTGGCAATTGGCTTTGTGCTGGCGCTGGCGCTGGCGCCATTCGAGTCAGGACTGGAGAAAGTTGCGCCGTCGCCCAAGCAGCTTCCGATTGACCAGATGTTTTCGACGACTGCGGCCGCCTACGCCATGGCCCTGTTCGGCACCTTCTGGGCGCCGCTGATTGAAGAGCTCTTCTTTCGTGGATTTCTTTATCCCGTGCTTGCCCGCCGCCTGGGCGCGTTGGTTTCGGTGTTGCTGACGGCAATCGCCTTTGCCGCACTGCACGGAGCGCAGCTCGCCCACGCCATTGCGCCGCTGGCCGTAATCTTCATTGTGGGCCTGGTGCTGACGATTGTGCGTGCGCGAACACGATCCGTAGCATCATCGATGCTGGTGCACATGGGCTACAACGGCGCGCTGTTCCTGATTGCGTGGCACAGCAGCGACCACTTCCGGCATTTGGAGAAGCTGACGTGAGCGCAGCCCGCGCGGAACTGCTCGCCTTGCTGGCGGAGAAATCGTTCAAGCTCGGCCATTTCAAGCTGTCTTCGGGCGGCACCAGCGATTACTACGTCGATTGTCGCACCACCACGCTCGACGCAAGAGGCGCACGGCTGGTCGGCGAGCTGGTGCTCGATGAAATCGCCGCACGCGGCTGGAAGCCGGAGGCCATAGGCGGACTCACGCTGGGCGCGGATCCTATCGCCGTGGCGGCGGCGGTGGTGAGCAGCGAGCGCGGTACGCCGGTCAATGCGTTCCTGGTGCGGAAGGCGGAAAAGCAGCACGGGACCGGTCAGCGCATCGAGGGCTTTCGCCAGGGCGGCGCGCGTGTCGTCATCGTTGATGACGTCTGCACCACCGGAGCTTCAACCATCCAGGCCATTGAAGCCGCGCGCGAAGCCGGCTTTGAGGTTGTGGGCGTGCTTTGCCTGCTGGAGCGCGAAGAAGCCCGGGGCCGGGCCAACGTGGAGCGCGCCGCCGCACCTGCTCCCTTTGTGGCGCTGTTCACTGCGTCGCAACTCCGCGAACATGTGAAAGGGAACCAGGCCCGCTGACGCAAACCTGGCAGCGCGAGGCGCCAATCACAAGATCCCTGCGCAGCCGATCAAAACTGCTTTTCGGAATCGAGCAGGATGGTGACCGGCCCATCGTTCACCAGCTCCACCAGCATCATTTCCTGAAAGCGGCCGGTTTCGCATTGCAATCCAAGGGCGCGCACCTGCTCGACGAAGCGCTCATAGAGCGGCCGCGCAAGCTCGGGGCGAGCGGCATGAATGTAGGATGGCCGGTTCTGGCCACGGGCGTCGCCATACAGGGTGAATTGCGAGACCGCGAGCACCGCGCCGCCTGCTTCCGTGATCGCTAGGTTCATCTTCCCGCTTTGGTCGTCAAAGATGCGCAGCTTGGCGATCTTGGCCGCAAGGTAATCGGCATCGCGTTCAGTATCGATTTCGGAAACGCCGAGCAGGACCAGCAGCCCACGGCCAATCTGGCCGGCGGTTTCGCCGTTCACGGTCACGCCGGCCCGAGTCACGCGCTGCACCACCGCTCGCATACACGCAGTGTTGCAACAAGCCGCGCCTGTTGGCAACCGCCAGGGAATAATTCGGCAATCCGCTAGAATTCAACCTTGATGGACGGCAAGCCAATTCGGCTGACGGAGCATGCCAAGGCCGCGGGTTGAGCGTCGAAGCTGAGTCCGGCGGCGCTGGACGCGGTGCTTGGGAAATTAGCCCGGCAGCATGACCCGAATGTGCTGGTCGGCTTTGATAAAGCCGACGACGCCGGCGTGTATCGTCTTTCGCCCGAGTTGGCGCTGGTGCAGACAGTGGATTTCTTTACCCCCATCGTTGACGACCCGTTCACCTTCGGCCAGATTGCCGCCGTCAACTCGCTGAGCGATGTGTATGCCATGGGCGGCCGTCCGCTGAGCGCGCTGGCCATGGTCTGCTTCCCAGAAAAAGGCGATCTCGAAATCCTGCAGCGGATTCTTGCCGGTGGCCTCGCCAAAATGATGGAAGCTGAGTGCGTGGTGCTCGGCGGCCACAGTGTCCGCGACGACGAAATTAAGTTTGGCTACGCCGTTACCGGCACAGTGCATCCCGATCGCGTGCTGGCCAACAGCGGCGCCCGAGCCGGAGACCGGCTAGTGCTGACCAAGGCCCTGGGAACCGGCGTGATTGCCACTGCCATCAAGAAGCAGCGTGCCGAAAAAGCCTGGGTCGAGGCAGCCACCGCCGCCATGACGCATTTGAACAAGCGCGCCGCCGAACTCGCCATTGCGGCCCACGGCGTTCACGCCATCACTGACGTTACCGGCTTCGGCCTCATCGGCCACGCGCGTGAGATGGCGCTGGCCTCCGGGGTTGCGCTCACCATGACAGCCGGCGCTGTGCCGCTGTTGCCGGGCGCTGCCGAGTGCGTCCGCGCGGGCCACATCCCGGGAGGGCTGAACGCAAACCGCGAATTTGCCGAGTGCTCGGCTGAATTCGCGGAATCGGTAGCGCCGGAACTGAAAACGCTCCTTTTCGACGCGCAAACCGCCGGCGGGTTGCTGATCTCGGTGGATCCACACGTCGCAGACGACCTGGTCGCCGCCCTGAAGCATGCGGGCGAGGACGCAGCGCTGATCGGCGAAGTAGTACGACTTCGCAATCCGCTCATCGTTGTTGATTAATCCTCTACGTGGCAGCGCGCCTGCGCCTCATTTTCTTGCGATGTCGTGCGGAACTGTTGTTTAATCGCACAACATTCCCTGAGCAGACGAATTCGTTCGTGCGCTTGTGCATGGCGCGGCGATCGCTGCCCTTGCGGAATGCCCGTGGGATCCAGGAGAAGACAAATGAAAACCATCAGGTCAGGTGTCGCTACGCTGGTTGTGGCGCTGATTGCGACGCTCGCGAACGCGCAGGGCGTGGGCGCTTCCGGCAACATCAAAGGCACGGTCATGGATCCGCAGGGCGCGGTGGTGCCGAAGGCGCAGGTCACGGTTTCAGATCCGGCGCGCGGTACCCAGCGCACCACTACCACCGACGATCGCGGCCAATACATCCTGCCTGACCTTGCGCCGGCAAATTACCAGATTGCGGTTGAAGCTCCCGGCTTCGAGAAGACGGCGACCAGCGCCCCCGTGATGTTGACGGTGGGTGAAACCGTAGTGCTTGATTTCCACCTCGCGCTGGCGCAACGCGCCGAGCAGGTCATGGTGACCACCGAGGCGCCGGTGGTGGCGGTTGGGCGCACCCACCAGGCGGAAGTGATCACCGAGCGCGAGATTCAGTCGCTGCCCATCAATCGCCGCGATTACCTGACGTTCACGCTGCTGGCCCCGGCCGTCTCCGATTCCACGCACCTGGCGTCAGACCAGGATTATCGCGTTAAGCAGACGCCGCAGAGCGGCCTCTCCTTCTATGGCAGCAACGGCCGCGGTAACAGCGTGACGGTGGATGGCAGCGAGGCCAATGACGACGCCGGCGGCGTTCGCCTCACCATGAGCCAGGACGCGGTTGAGGAATTCCAGATCAATCGCAGCAACTACTCGGCTGAACTCGGCTCGGCGAGCGGCGCGTCCATCAACATTGTGAGCAAGTCCGGCACTAACATGGTGCACGGCAGCGCGTACGGTTTCTTCCGCAACAGCGCGATGGATGCCGCCGACCCGTTTGCCTTCAGCCAGCCGCTGGCCGCGGGCGCAATCTTTAATCCGCTCGGCCCCGACGTGGCGGGAACCAAGATTAAGGACTCGCTTTCGCGGCAGCAGTTTGGCGCCACCATCGGGGCCCCCATCAAGAAGGACCGCACGTTTGTGTTCTTTGGTTTTGAAGGACTGCGGCAGAACGCGCAAACGGCAGTGCCGCTGCTGACCAACACCAACATTTTTCGCCCGCAGACGCTGGCATTCAACAACCAGCAATCGGTCATCAATGCGCTGGCGGCGCGAGGGCCCGCGCCGGTCGCCTGCCTGTGGAGCGGCGCGCCGGGAGCCTCGGCGCCCATCGTGATGCCGGCAGCGAACTGCGCCGCCGCGCTGACCAGCGGCCTTACCGTCAGCGGCTTGACCGGCCCCACCGCGGGGCAAATCGCTCGCAACAATTTCCTCATCAACCAGTTTGAAACCAACGGCGGCCTGTTCCCCTATGACACGCGCGAGTACCTGGGCTCGGCTCGCCTCGATCACAAGATCAACGACAACAATCAGCTATTCGTCAGGTTCAGCTCCGGTCACGACCAGGAACAGAACCCTGACCTGACCTCGCTCACCGGTTTCAGCCGCGGCAGCGCCGTTGAGAATTCCGATGTCACGATTCAATCGGCGTGGTTCCACAATTTCAGCTCGCGCACCATCAACGAACTGCGCGGCCAGTTCAACACGTACCTGTATAACGTGGTGCCGAACGCGCCCGCGGAAGTGGGGCTCGATATTCCGGGCTTCGGCAACTTTGGAACGCAGATCTTCCTGCCGAACCGCTCGCGCGTAGAGCACTACGAAATGGCTGACAATGTCAGCATGGTGCGCGGCAGCCACAACCTGAAGTTCGGCGTTTACGAGTTGATTCGCACCAACAACACCGATTCGCACACTTTCTTCCCCGGCCGCTTTGAATTCGGCAACCTGCCGGGCGTGCTGCTCAGCCCCTGCCTCGACCCAACCCTGGCGCACGCTCCGGTCACCAGTGCAGGCTGTGGCCTGCCCGGCTCGGTGACGGGCGCAACCATCGATTCGTTGCAATCGGCTTCGCTCGGCTTGCCGCAGTTTTATCAGCAGGGATTCGGCACCGGCGTTTACGAGTTCACTCGGCCTTTCACTGCGGCTTACGTGCAGGATTCCTGGAACGCGCGCCCGGGCCTGACGCTGAACTTCGGCCTGCGCTACGAACTCGATACCCAGAACCCCCAGCTCAACACTGACACCAATAATTTTGCGCCGCGCGTATCGTTCGCCTGGGACCCCACCAACAGCCACAAGACTGTGATCCGCGGGGGATACGGAATCTTCTATTCGCCAATTTACGCGCAGATCGATAACGTGGTGCACACCCTGGGAGTGGTAAACGGCTTCCGCCAGATTCCGCAGGTGTTTGTGCCCCTCACCGGCTCGCCGCTGAATCCGGCGCTCACTTCGGCAGCCATTTTCCAGACGCTGTTTGCCCAGGGCAAGGTGCAGTGCACCACGCCGGCGAGCGGCAACAATGCATGTATCGCCCCGTCCGACCTGGCGCAGTTCGGCATCACGGTTTCGCAGACCGGGCCGATTCCGCCGCTTTCCGTCCTCTTCAGCGGCCAGCCGAATTATGTGAACCCGTACTCGCAGCAGGCCGAATTCGGCGTCGAGCGGCAAATCGGCAGCAGCATTTCGGTTTCAGCCAGCTACGTCTATGTGCACACCCTCAAGATGCCGGTGGCGATTGATACGAACCTGCTGCCGGCGCCCGTTACGCCGGTGCCCGCACCTGACGGACAGCTGGTGGGAATGCGCAACTGGAATACCACGGTTCCGAACCCCACCGGGGTTGCGCCGTGTGCCGGAGCGGCCATCGTGACCTGCTTTGCGAATCCGCTGATCCTGCAAAACAATGTGTACTCGTCTGAAGGCTCAGCGCTATATCAGGGCGGCATCTTCGAATTCACCAAGCGCTTCACTCATCACGTGAGCGTCATGGCCAATTACACGTACAGCCGCGCGACTGACACCACCAGCGACTACAACAGCGATTACGGGCCCATGGACAACACCAATCTCGCGGCCGAGCGCGCGCTCTCGAATTTCGACCAGCGGCACAAGGTAGTGTTCGCGCCGGTCGTGGACAGCCCCTGGCAGAATGTCGTGCTGAAGGGCTTCCAGTTGGCTCCAATCGTTCGCTACAACAGCTCGCATCCCTTCAACCTGCTGGCCGGAACCGACGTGAACGGCGATCATCATTCCACCAATGACCGGCCGTTCGGCGTCGGCCGCAACACCGGCATCGGCCCCGACTACGTCGATCTCGACCTGCGCTTAAGCCGGATCGTGAAGCTGGGCGAGCGCGCCAACGTGCAGTTCATCGCCGAAAGTTTCAACCTGACCAACCACACCAATTACGCCAGCGTGAACAACATTGTGGGCCCGAGTCTTACGGCTGAGGGCTTCACCACCGCAAAGCTGAGCGGCAGCGCGGCCACTCCGCCGAGCTTGCCGCTGGGCTATACCTCGGCCTTCCCCATGCGGCAGATTCAACTGGCGCTGCGGTTCGGCTGGTAAATGGTTTGCTAGTGAAATCAAGAGGGCGGGATGAACTCCCGCCCTTCATCATTGGCGGGCAGATTAGAACAGCGCGCGAATGCCCCAGATAATCAGCGCCCACATCGGGATGGCGAGTGCAACGCCATTCACAACGGCGCGCGCGGAGGGCAGCCCGCGGGCGGCGTCGAAGTGCGCCGGATGTGCGATAGGATGTGCCGAGAACGTCGCCGCCATCATTGGGTCTCCTGCAGCACGCGAACTTTCCAGCGGTCTTCCGCCACCGTCATCAGGGCGGTGTAGCGGGCCGTGACCGTCTGGGTATTCACCACGCTCGAGCCATCCAGTACCTGGATCTCAAGCTGCGCGGTATCGTGCAGCTCCATGGCTGAGCCTTCCGGCGAATAAAAAATGGCCTGCACGTTGTGGCCGTGATCCACAATCCTGGTTTCCAGGCCCGATTTCTGTTGTGCCGCAATGCGGTCAGCCAGTTTCTGCTGCGCGATGCCGACGAACGACGCCGGCAGCAGGTCAGCGCGGTTTTGTGCGAGCGCGTCAGCCATATCGTGCCAGGCGCGGCCGTAATCGCGAACGATGGCGCGTTCGGTTGTGTCTTCCACCTGGCGTGGAGCAGTGGAAGAAACGTCAAGCGTGACCCGGGGCGCGCCGGACACGGCGCCGCCAGCTCCGCTCACCAGGCCGCCAACTGCGCCTTTTGCCGGCTGGTCATCTTGTGCCGCCGCCATGCCAAAAAATCCCAAGCTGAGCAGCGCGCCGACGACGATCATGAGGCGCAATTTAAATTTCATTTTCCGCCTCCCAGCCTGACTTCGTTGCCGGTTGCTACGCCCGAAGCCACCGTGATCAGCGCCCCGGGAACGGCAGGCAGTTCAGCCTGCGCAATGCCGCGCTTGATACGCGCATCAACCGTGGAGCGAGTGCGGCCGTCGGTTTCTACAAACGTAACGATGGTTCCGTCAGGAACTGGATTGCCGCTGCAATCCTTCACCGGATCCGTTTCAACCGTCACGCCATTCTTGGCGGGCGCGGTGTGGAAGCGCAGGCCGCAGGGATCGGAAGCGACCTGCTGCACAACGCGCCGGACGTTGGTGTCGCCAATCGAAGCCACGAACTGCGCCGCGCCGGCTTTGCGAGCCGAATCGAGCCGCGTCCAGGCGATGCCCTCGCGCGCCTCGACCTTGCGCGTGATGGGAGCCGCGTCTCCCACCGCCAGGTTAAAGGTGACCTGGGCGGGCGAGGTCACCAGGTTCTTGTAATCATCAAAAACGAAGGCCACTCCGCTGATGGCATCATGCGCCGCCACCGGCACCCTCGAGGGGCGCGCCATGAAATTGATGGCCGCAGGCTGCGCCGGCGCTACCAGCAGTGACGCCGCTTGCGCGTTGCCGCCTGCCTTCAGGATTGCCGAATAGCGGCCCGCATTGCGCAGGTCAGCGCCGCTGAGTTCGATTGCCTCGCCCAGCTTGACCTCCCGCTTCAGCGCGGTCCCCGGCCCCACCAGGTAAAACGTGGCGGAGCCGTCGCCCGAGGTCGTGAGGGTTGCGCCGGCGTTGGCGACCACGTGGTCAGGCACGCGCAGTTGCTGCGCCGCCGCGGCATGCGCCATGAGCATCGCCAGCGCAGTCAACGCAGCCGCGAGGCCGTACCGATTCCTGGATGTTCCCCCCGCCGCGCTCATGCTCAAGCTCCCTGCCGGTCAATGCTGTACTGATTCACGGTGACGCGAAACTTGGGATTCGGCCCAACATCGTCGCGCACATCAACCGCGAACGGCACCGGGATTTGCGGCTCCAGCGCGTGATCCACGTAGCCGTCTGACACCCAGATCGGCTTGCCCGAATCGTCGTAGTAAGTTGCAATCACGTGCGGGATGTTCACGGTTTCCCCGCTCTGGTTCACCAGTTCGCCTTTCAGCAGCTTGTGCCCGCGCGCGTCGGTTTCGATGCGCTGATGCAGTACCGCAATCACCGGATCGGCCGAGGCCGGCACCAGCAGCGCGTTGGGCTGCATGGTGACTTTCTTAACGTCGCTGAGCTTTACGCCCGGAAAATCGATGCGGAACGGTGAAACTTCCTTCGGTAGCAAGGTGTGCGAAATCTTATCGAACGAGCTCTCCTCGCCCAGCGTCTCGCCGTTTTTACCGATCAGCGTGGCGCCCACCGAAACAAAAGCAGGTACGGTGTCCTGGTTCTCAATTTCGCCCACGATCATCACGCCCTGCAGGCCATTGCCCAGGTCGTGCTGCAGCGCGTTCATGTTCATGATGCGCGCGTTGGGGGCAGCGACGTCCTGCGATGCCCAATCGTCGCCCGCGGCGCGATGGATGATGTCCCACCGCAGGAAGTTGACGGCCATGACCTGCGGCGGTGCGGTCGGCGATTTGTCGGCCGGCCAGATCACCTTCCAGTCGCCATTCTCGCGGATCACGTGCAGATCGCGCGTGTCGTAAAGGCTGCCGACCGCGCTTGACCAGTGCGTGTTGGCGCGCACCATGGCGTCATTGTCGTTTTCGTGCAGCACGGTAGTTCGTATGTCCTGCAGGGTTGAGAAGGTGCGCAAGCTGCCATCGCTGCCGCCTACGTCTTTTGCAAATGTGCGCTCGTCGGTGTTGCTGGCCGCGGCGACGTAGCGCATGGCCCCGCGCCAGTCGCGCCCGCGAACGTGGTCATAGAGCGAGCGAACCGCTCCTTCCGGAGTGCCGGCGCTGCGGTTCACGCCTTCACTGGTGGCATAGCCGACCGCCAGCAGCAGGCACGTGACCACCACCATCAACAGGGCAAGTCCGATGTTCCTGATCATTACTTTGCCTCCCGAAGAACCGGCTCCGGCGCGGTCGTGGCAGCCGCCGGAAAGTTAAGCGGCTCCACGAACCGGCGCCGGTCGGGCAGAAAGAGCACCGCAAACACCGCAAAGATGCTGGCGCCAACCGGCAGAATGCCCCACATCAGGCCTTGCCATGCCGGCGGCGGGGCCGCGCCGAACTCCAGTTTGTGGGCCGGCGGCACGTCGTCTTTAGTCCACAACGTCACATTGCCGTTGTCGTAACTCTCGGCTGGGCGCCAGCCGGCGAAGGCAAGCAGCGGCTCATAGAAGCGGTCGCGCACGAAGATGTACTTCAGGCCATATTGATTGGCGTGCTTCAGCACCGCGCGCAATGAATCCATGCCGGCGCTGCCGAAGTATTTGGCGTTATAAAGCTGCGCCGACCCGTAGGCGGTGAGCTCAGGCAGCAGGCGTGCCGAGTTATACGTGCCATCGACGCTGCCCGCGTTGGCGTAAGTTGAAACTTTGTCGAACTGGTTGCCGAAGCCGAGTGTGATGTAGCGGAACTTGGAGTGGTCGTCGCGATTCAGGAAGGCGATCACCTGGTCAACACGGAACGGCGAGCCGTTAATTGGCTTGATCGTCATCCACGCCACGCCCATCGCGCACGAGAACACTGCGGCAATCCACAACCCCACCACGGCGCGAGTGCGGTAGCGGTCAATGAGCTCAGCCGCAAGCAGGCCCACCAGCGGCAGCGCCATGATGGTTCCCCAGAAGGTGAACCGCTCGAACGTCAGGATGTTGAATGCGTTACCGGGATGCAGCAGCACGGGCGCTACGGGCGTCGTGCCGCCGAGGCCGATCATCGCGGTCAGCCACCATCCGAAGAACAGCGGCCGCAGCCGGCGCTCACGCGTGCCGCGCGTAAAGATGAACGGCAGCGCCAGGATCAGCGTGCCATACGGGATGACCCAGAAATTCATTCCGCTCAGGAAATTCTTCAGGTAGTTGTCGCGGCTGCCGTGCGGAATGGGCTGCTGAGTGATGGGGTGCTGGATGGTCTGGATAAAGTAGGGCAGCAGCACAACGGCAATCAGCACGCCGCAGATCGCGGCAAAAATTGCCGCCCGCGAAATCACGCCCGCCACGCTGGATTCTTTGCCCTCGCGGTCACGGTCAATCAACGCCAGCGCGAATACCGGCCAGGCAAACAGCGCAAATCCAAACAGCAGCGTGACGTGGTGGGCAGCCGCTCCCGCCAGCGTAACGGCAACGCCCTTGATGAGCGCCGATCCGCTGCTGCTTCGCGACCAGCGATAAAAATAAGGCAGCGCGTTCAGCGCCATGGCCGTGGCCATGGTGTTGGGCAGTTGGCCTGACTGGTACACCAGCAGCGCCAGCGAGCCCAGCAGCACGCCCGCAATCGTGGCATAGCTGGCTGAGCGCTCATCCACCCACAGCTTGGCGTAGCGGAAGATGCCGACCGTCAGCAGCAGAATGACGATCAATTGCACCACCATGTACGCGTAGGTGAGCCCGAGCAGGTGCGAGAACAACGCCACCCACTGGTGCGCCAGCGGCGGATATGTGGTCTGCGAGAAACCGCCAAACCACTTTTCGTTCCACGGGCTGAACCAGTGGTGAGCGTAGTGGTCGGCAAAAAACATGTGCGTGTTGGCATCGTAGGAACTGGCCGGCAACTGCATCAGCAGCAGCGGCCCGTGGACGGCCAGCGCCAGCAGCAGGATGGCGGTCAATGGAATAACGGCGCGACTGGAACTTGGGAGCGGGGAACTGAACGTCAAAGTAATGCCTCCGGGAATTCCGGCATTCGCCAGCGCGGGACTTGCACTTGGCGGAAAAGAGCCTTCAGGAGCAGTTTTGATTCGCAATTAGCTCTCAGGGTTTCTTTGTGAGCAGCGGAAGTGTGTTTGTTCGAACCGCAACGGCAGGTGTGTACCGCGAGCACAATAGAGAGCACCTGGATACCGCATGAGAGCAGTTCACCCGCCGCCCAACCTGTGCACGCCTCGATTTTCCTGCTACTTACAGCATCGACAATGGAACGGAGCTTGCGAGAGTACCAGCTGGCAGAACCATCTCTGTGACCCAGAGCAGTCCCGTGAAACGAAAATTATTTCCCCTGATTTTATTCGCGTGTTTTTTTGCGGCCGTTCCCCTGCGGGCGCAAACATTTGAAATCAATGGGCAGGCGCAACCGGCGCAGGCCGCTCCGGCAAAAAAGAGCGCTTCAAAGAGCAAGCCCGGTAAGGCCGGCGCCGCACAGAACTCGAGCAGCGACGGCTTCAGCTTCGGAACCAGCCTTGAAGTCGCTCGCGAGAACCGCGCCGCCCAGGATGCCATGAAGCACGGCAACCCCGGCCTCGCGCTGGTCCACGCCAAGCGGGCTGCCGACGCCGCTCCCACGAACAAAGGCCTGTGGCTGAACTACGGCTACACCGCCCGGCTGGCCGGTAAATATGACGAATCCCTCCAGGCCTATCGCCATGTCCTGCAAATCGAGGCGAACTCTCCCGACGCGCAATCAGGAATGGCGCAAACCTACCTGCGCATGGGCAACACCAATGAAGCGCGGCGGCTGCTGACCGCGGTGATCGAGGCTAATCCCAAGCGGGTCAATGACATCCTGATCCTGGGCGAGATGGAGATGCACGAAGGCAATTTGCCGCAGGCGATCTCCATCCTGCAGCGGGCCGAAGCCCAGCAGCCCTCGGCGCACGCCGAATTGCTGATGGCGGTGGGCTACATGAAGCTGAAACAGCCGGATAAAGCCAAGCATTATCTCGACCAGGCCAAGGCACGCGCGCCGCGCAATCCTGAGGTGTACCGCGCCATCGCCAACTTCTTCCGCGAGACGCACGACTACAAGGCCGCGATCACGGCGCTGAAGCAGATTCCCAAGCCGACTCCCGAGACGCTGGCCGACCTCGGCTACACCTACGAACTTGACGGCGACAAGAAGGAATCGGCCGCCGCTTACGCCAAAGCCGCCAACGCCGCGCCCGCAACCCTGGGCTTCCAGTTAAGTGCCGCGCAATCAGCCATCGTGGCCGGCGACCTCGGCGCGGGCAAGCAGTTCCTGGCCCGGGCCCAGGGCATTGACGCCAACAGCTATCGCCTCCACGCTATCAGGGCGATGCTGGCGCGGGTGGAAAACCGCCCGCAGGACGCAATTAAGGAATACCAGATTGCCATCGCCAACCTGCCCCAGGGCGGCGTGCCTGAAGGCCAGCTTTTCCCGGTGCAGTTGCACCTGAACCTGGCCGACCTCTTGCGGGAGCAGGGCGAGGAAGCCGAGGCGAAGCAACAGATCAAGATTGCCGAAGACATCGTCGACCAGTTGGACATTCAAGGCACGGCGCGGGCTGAGTTCCTGCGCGTGCGCGCCGCGGTCAAGACCGGCGACAGCGACTTTAACGGCGCCGAAACTGACCTGAAGCAGGCGATGCAGCTCGATCCTGACAACCTGAACATTCAACTTCAATACGGCAGCCTGTTGTGGAAGATGAAGCGGCAGGCGGAATCGCAGAAGGTGTATGCCGCGATTCTGAGCAAGGATCCCGAGAAGCGCTTTGCCCTCGAGAGCCTCGGCTACTTGGCGCGCGACGCCGGCGACAGCAAGACCGCCGAGCAGTGGTTCATGCGCTTTGCCGAAGCTTACCCTGACGACTACGTTCCCCACCTTGCGCTCGGCGACCTGTACACTGCCACGCGCGACTTTGCCAAGGCCGATGCCGAATACGGCCGCGCCTTCAAGCTGGCGCCGCAAAATCCCACGGTTGTGGCCAATGCCGCCAATGCCGCGATTGAGGCCCGCAAGATGGACCTGGCCGGCCAGTGGCTGGCGCGCGCCACCGGAACCATGAATGACGACGCCAAGGTCATGCTGGAGCGCGAACGCTGGCTGTTCCACACCGGCAAGTTCAAGGAGTCGGCGCAGCTTGGCTACAAAGTGCTGCAGAAGCTGCCGAATGACCGCAATGCCGCGGTGTACCTGGGCTACGCGCTCTATAACCTCGGCCGCTATGACGACGTGCTGGCGCTGGCAAACCGCTACGACGCAATTCTGCCCAAGGAACCAAACTTCCCCCTGCTGGCCGGCCATGTTCACAAGCAGGGCGGCCTGCTCGATGAAGCTGCCGACGACTACAGCCGCGCCATGGAGCGCGACCCCAAGATGGTCGAGGCTTACGTCAACCGCGGCTACGTTGAGAACGACCTGCAGGACGCGGGTGACGCGGTAAATGACTTCCATAAAGCGCTCGAGCTCAGCCCGAATAACGGCGTCGCCGACCTGGGGCTGGCGTTCTCGAACCTGGAACTGCATCACGGCAAGGCGGCGCTTGAGGCAGTCGACAAGGCGCAGAAGCTGATTGGCGAGTCGGGCGCCGTGCACCTGGCGCGCGCCACCGCGTATCGCCAGATGCGGCAGTTGCAGAAAGCTGAGGCGGAATACCACCTGGCGCTGAAGTATGCGCCTGACGATCTGCACCTGAACATGGCGCTGGCTGACACGCTCTACCACGAGCGCAAGTACCGCGACTCCATCACGGTGCTGAACGCCGCTCTGCAGCTCTCGCCCGGCGATCCGCTCATCTACGCGCAACTGGCCGCGGCCAGCGCGGAGCTGCGCGATCGTGCGCAGACCATGAACTACGTTGCCGCCGCCGAACGCGAGGGCGGCGATCAATCGGCCGTGCTGGTCGCAACCGGCGAAGCGCTGATGACGCTCGGCGACCGCAGCGCCGCCATGGAACGGTTTGCGCGCGCCCTCGACGCGCCTGACGCAGACAAGATCAACGTGCGCCTCTCGATTGCCAAGCTGTTCGTGCGCGAAGGCAAGTACGACGACGCGCGCCAGCAGGTTTCACTCGCCTTTGCCGAAGCGCGCATCGGTGAAGCTGCGCCTCCCACGGCTGACAACATGGTGGAAGCTGCCAACACCTTCCTGGCCATGCGCGACTTCAACCTGGCCGAGCGCTACTACGCCAAAGCCAAAGACCTGGGCGCGGGTGATGAAGTGGTGGCCATCGGCATGGCGAACAGCTACCTGGCGCGCGGCAACGCCGAGCAGGCGGCATCGCAATTGGCCTCGCTAGGCACGGCTGACGACAACCAGCAGAACTTCGATTACCAGATGGCAATGGCAAACCTGTATCGGCAGCGGCGCGACACGGTGCACGCGCTGACCGCCTTCGCCCAGGCTAATGAGCTTTCGGCTGACGACGACATTGCCGAGCGCTCGCTTGAAGAAGTTGCCGGCGAAGAGGGATACCGCGTCAATCAGCGGGTCAGCCTGTTCAGCGATGTGGACATTGCGCCCATCTTCGACGATTCCACCATTTACACGCTCGACGCCAAGCTGTTCGGCGTGGCCACCAACGGCGCTCAGATGCCGCCGCCGCGTTCTTCGCTGCAGACTTTGTGGACTGACGGCTTCCACTATCACGTCAGCGGCCTGCCGCTGGTCAGCGGCTTCTTCCAGCTCCGCAACGCCACCGGAACTTACTCGGTGCCGAGCGGGCTGCTGATCATTGACCGCAACACGTTTGACTACAACTTTAACGGGGCGCTGAACCCGGTGCTGCGCATGGGGCGCAACTCCATCCAGTTCAACGCCGGCCTGCAATACACGTTACGGCGCGACCACGGCTCGAACCTTTCAGCCATTGAGCTGAACCAGAACCTGTTCCGCCAGTTCGTGTTCTTCTCGAGCAACTCGTTCCTGAACTGGATTTCGCTGCGCGGCCACGCCTTCCATGAGGCCGGTCCGTTCACCAATCAACACCTGAGCTCGCGCGATGTCGGCGCCAACCTGGAATTCACGGTGGGCCGCCCATGGGGCAAGACGGCCATGGTGACGGGCTATTCCGCCCGCGAGCTGCAATTCAACCCGCTGCTGCGCCAGTATTTCACCACCTCAACCTATGCCGGCCTGCAGCGCACGTTTGGCGAGAACCTGAAAGTTTCAGTGCTGGGTGAGTACATCCGCGCCTGGCGGGTGCAGGACGCCGCTTCGGCCACGGCGCAAGCCATGCGTCCGGCGGCCTCCTTCGAATACCGGGTTGGCCGGCGCTGGACGGTTGACGGGCAGGTTGCCTTCGATCGCGGCGAAGGTTTCCACTCTTATGACAACATCCAGAGCGGATTCTTCATCTCTTATGACAAACCACTCCGCAGGAACGTTGCTGGTGTGAGTGGCGACATCCCCGTCGAGTATCCGCTCCGATTCTCTGTCGGGCTGCAGCAAGACGATTTTCCGAACTTCACTGGCCAGGGACAGGCGATTTTCCGTCCAGTGTTTCGCTTGACCATTTTTTAAGGCCAGAGGGGCCCATGAAGATTTGCCTGGTTACCGCGTTCCCGCCCAGCCGGCGGGGACTGAATGAATACGGGTACCACATCGCACGTGAGCTGCAGCGCGACCCGCTGCTCTCGCTTACCGTGCTCGCCGATGAACTGGGGACCTCAGAACCTGAGCTGCCCGAGTTCGACGTGGTTCGCTGCTGGCAGTTCAACGCCCTGAGCAACCCCACGCGCCTGCTGCAGACCATTCGTGAGTGCCGGCCTGACGTGGTGTGGTTCAACCTGCTGTTCTCAACCTTTGGCGATCAGCCGCTGGCGGCTTTCGGCGGCCTCTCGATCCCGCTTCTTTCCCGCATCGCGGGCTTTTACACGCACGTTACATTGCACCACCTGATGGACAACATCAACCTGGCTGATGCCGGCGTGCGCTTCCCCCGCATCTATCGGTTAGCAGGGTCAATCGCCACGCGCATGTTGCTGGGAGCAAACTCAATTTCGGTGTTGCTGCCGGCTTACCGGCGCACCCTGATGGAAAAATATCGGGGCGAGAACGTGCACTTCCGCGCCCACGGCATTCTTTCAGCACGGCCCGAGTACCCCGATTTCAGCAAGCGCGGCAACCCTGAGCACCGCATCCTGGCCTTCGGCAAGTGGGGCACTTACAAGCGGCTTGAGCTGCTCATGGAGGCCTTCGACGCCATCGCTTCGGCCATTCCCAACAGCAAGCTGGTGATTGCCGGCTCCGACCACCCCATGACGCCCGGCTACGTGGAAAATATCGCCCGGCAGTACAAGGGCAACAACCGCGTGGTCTTTACCGGCTACGTGGCTGAAGAGCAGATCCCGGAGCTGTTCTCGACTGCGAGCGTGCTGGTGATGCCTTATTCATCGGCCACCGGCTCGAGCGGCGTGGCGCACCTGGCCTGCGAATACGGCGTGCCCATCATCTCCGCCGATATCGCCGATTTCCGCGAAATGGGCGACGACGAAGGCATTGCCATCGACTTTTACAACGTCGGCCATCCCGGTAGCCTGGCCGGGCGCATCATCGATTTGCTTAAGTCGCCGGAGCGGCAGACGCAGATGGCGGAACAGAATTTTTCTGCCGCGCTGCGTATGACCATGCCGCAGATCATCCGCTCTTACCTGCGGTCGTTCACGCTCTACCAGAAGGCCAAGGCGATGGAGCCCATCTCGCGCTTCCGCCGCATTCCAGGCTGGGTGCCCTCACGTTCTACGATCTTCCGCGCTGCTGCGCCCAGGTGGGCCCCATGGATGTAAGGGCAATTCTGCTGATTGGAGGAGCGCAGAACCAGAGTGCGGGCTCAGGCGCCGAATCGGAAACCGTGGTCGGGGTGCCGCTGGCAACGGTTGACGTGCTGGGCAAGCCGGTTGTTCATCGCGTAGCTGAGCAACTGCTGGCCCAGGGCGTTTCGCGAATCACGGTTGTGGCTGATGCCGGCGCGAACACGCCGGCAACCGCGCGGCAGAATCTTCCCGCGGGCGCGGAATTTGTGCTGGCCGAAGCCGGGCAGCTCTGGCGCGACGGCGAAAACGCCTTTGAGAAGACGAGCGACGAGGGCGCCGAACTGGTCATTGTGTGGCGCCTGGGCAGCTACGTTGAATTCAACGTCGAGCCGCTGGTGCAGGCCCATCTTGACCAGGGCGCACGGACCACTGCAGTCTGCGACGCCAACGGCGAAGCGCTCGAAATTTTCGTGGTGTGCGGCTCGCGCCGCAATGACGCTGCTTACCTGTTCCGCCATCAGTTGCAGGGCACGCGCATGCCGGGCTGCACTTACCGGCACTTCGGTTATGTGAACCGGCTGCGCACCGTGGCTGATTTGCGCCAGCTCACCGCCGATGGCCTGCTGCTGCGCAACGCGGTGCGGCCGATTGGGCGCGAAATCAAGCCCGGAGTGTGGCTGGGTGAGGGGGCGCGCGTGCAACGCGGCGCTCGCCTGGTAGCGCCTTGCTATGTAGGCGCGAGGGCCCGAGTTCGCGCGGCAGTTGTGCTCACGCGGGCTGCAGCCATCGAGCACCACGCCGAAGTGGATTGCGGCACCGTGGTCGATGGCTCGAACGTGTTGCCTTTTTCCTATGTCGGCGCCGGTCTCGACGTCTGCCAGTCCATCGTGGGCTACCGAAAAATCGCCCCGCTGAAGCGGCCGGTGGAAGTCGAAGTCACGGATCCGAAGCTGGTCGGGATGGCCAGCGAGCATGCGCCGGTGCGCGTGGCATCCAAGGCGGGAGCGCTGTTTGCCTTCCTGCCGATGCAGCTCATCCGCGGAGTGCTTGCCAAGAAACAATGCGAGCAGGAGCCGGATCTGGCTTCGGCCATCAGTGCGCCGGCCGCGGCCTTGCGCGAACCGCTGGGGCAGCCGCCCTCGGCGCATAACTCGGCCGAGTTCCCGGCCAACATGGTGGTTGCGAGGAGATATGGAAACGAGTAGGCCTGTTGTAGTGAAGCGCATGCCGGAACGATTGAGCCTGCGCACCGCACGGCAATTCGAGCGTGAGGTCCAGCCTTTTTTGACTTCGGACCGCCCGCAGGTTGTCTTCGATCTGTCCCAGGTCCGGCACCTCGACGCCGCCGGCGTTGACATGCTGCTGCGCTGCATGACGCAGGCAATGAAACGCGATGGCGACCTGAAGCTGGCAGCGCTCTCCGATCACGCGCTCACCATTCTTGAGCTGACCCGGACCGATCGTCTTTTCGAGGTCTATGAGACTTCAACTGACGCGGTGCGCAGCTTTACTTACTTCCTTCCGAACGCGATGAGGGCGTTCCCCATTAACCCTGCGGCGCCGCCTTCAGCAGGCGGAGCGCTTGAGCCGAGGGCCGCGTAACCAGGCAAAAAATGGCACGCACGGTTGAGACATTTCCCGACTGGCTGAGCTGGCGCGGGGTTTCAAAGCTGAACATCCACGCGCAGCACACCCGCATTCTCGGCGGCAGCGTCATTATGCTGGTCGGAATCAGCATCGTCAGCGCCTTCAACTTCGGCTACAACGTGGCCATGGCGCGCATGCTGGGGCCGGCCGAGTTCGGCCACGCCAGCGCGGCCGTGACCCTGCTGATGCTGGTCTCGGCGATCACGCTGGCCTTCCAGTTGGTCTGCGCCAAGTTTGTGGCGCGCAACACATCCGAAGAGGCGCGTCGCTCGCTCTCGCATTCGCTGATGAAACGCGCCTGGATCGTCGGCCTGGCGCTGGCCGTGGCCATGGCGCTGGCCAGCGGCGCGGTGGCCCAGTATCTGCGGCTGCCGACGGCTTGGATTGTCTTGATCCTGACGTTCGGCGTGGCGTTTTACGTGCCGCTCGGGGTCAAGCGCGGCACGCTGCAGGGCGAATGCGCCTTTCCCAAGCTGGCCGGCAACTTCATCCTTGAAGTGCTGGTGAAATTTGGAGGGGCGCTGCTGCTGGTAGGCCTGGGCTTCGGCGTAAAAGGCGCCGTGCTCGCCATCAGCGCTTCCGTCATCCTGGCGTACCTGCTTCCGTCTACCGACCAGCGCCTGTTTGCCCGCGATGAACCTTGCGTTCCCGCCAGCTTCCGTGAAGGCATGCAGGCCATCGTGTTCTTTGTGGGCCAAGTCATCATCAACAACATTGACATTCTGCTGGTGAAGCATTTCTTTGCGCCGGACCTGGCCGGCATGTATGCGGCGGTCGCTCTGGTCGGCCGTGTCCTGTACTTTGCCTCGTGGTCAGTGGTGAGTGCCATGTTTCCCGTGACGGCAGGGGCAAAGTCAGAGGCTCACAATGCATCTTTAATTATCGTGCCTTTGTTGCTGGTTTTGACCCTCGCCATCGCGTTCATCCTGCTGATGACGTTCGCCCCGGGCATGATCGTCCATTTCATCTTCGGCTCCGGTTATCGCGAAGCCGAGCCATTGCTCAGCCTCTATGCGGCAGCCACCGGCCTGTACTCGCTTAGCGTCGTGCTGATGGCGTATGAAATGTCGCGACGCATTGCCAACACCGGCTGGCTGCAGTTGGTGTTCAGCGCGGCCATCGTCGGCGGCATCAGCCTGTTCCATTCCACCCTGCGCGAGGTCATTCTTATTCAGGTGGTGCTTATGGTCTTTTTACTGATCGCGGTTTCAGTTCCGTTCTTCCGGCTGAATCCCCTGAACACCGGGGAGGCCGCATGAAAAAACTCCGCCGGGTTCCTGAAGCCGCGGTGATCGCGGAATTCCTGAAGAACGAGTTTTACCAGGCGGAATTCCAGCCGGACCGCGCGGAATTTGAGCGCTTTGTGCTTGAGGCCAACGTCGATGACGAGCGCGAAAACGCCATTCGCCGCGCGCTCCTGTTCCGCCGCCGCGGCCATATGTGGCGCGAGCTCCCCGCCGATACCGAGTGGTGGGAAGTGTCGCTCGACCTCACCGACCTGCACCGCATCCATGTTTTTCCGCGCGCGCACTGGCGCAAGATCGCCGACGGAAGCTTCAAGCTGAACGATATCGTGCGCCGCATCCGCACCACCAGGTTCCGCGGCCGCACGCAAATGTTTATCAGCAAGATTGAAGCGCTGAGCTATCGCCTGCGCGAAAATCCTGACGACAGCGCGGTGTTGCTCATCGGCATCGATGAAGAAAGCCCGGTCACCATCCTCGAAGGCAATCACCGGCTCACCGCGGCGTTGATGGCTTCGCCTTCGCTGCTGCAGGCCCGCTTTCGCGTGTTGTGCGGGTTCTCGCCGCGCATGGGTGAATCGTGCTGGTACCAGACGAACGTGGCGAACCTGTGGCGATATGCGCGCAACCGCTTGCGCAACCTGCGTGATCGCGAAGCCGATGTGACCCAGGTGCTGCCCCAATATGCGCGGCAGAACCTGAGCGAAGGCGCCGTAGGCAGCGGCGCTGTGGCAGCCTCGAAGGCGGTTGCCGAACACGAGTAGTTCGAGCTGCAGCAGTCCTGCAGCATTGGAGACAGAATGAAGCCGAATTTCCCCTGGAACCTGGCGCAGCGCATTTTGGCAGCGACGCTGGCCGCAATCCTGTGCGGCGTGCCCGCTGCCGTAGCGCAAGCCGCCCAGCAGCAAACCGCAGCTCCGCAGCAGCAAGGCACGCAAGCGCCGCCGGCGCAGTCCGACACGCAATCGCGGCCGCAGGTTCAGAAGCAGAACCAGACTCTCGACGTCGATCCGTCCAAGGGCCCGCTGCAGCCGATCACGCCTTCCGACAATGCAGCCGCCCCGGCGGGGAATGCGCCGCAAACCACGCCGCCCGCCGCGCCGCAGCCGCAGGAGCAGCAGCAAAAAGCCACGCCTGCCCCGGCGCCGCAGGGCGTCGCCGTCGCCGGCGAAGCCAAGACCAATGGCGGCCCCGCGTCTGAGCCTGCCGGTACCGCGATTGCTCCGGCCAAGCAGCGGCAGATGCGTTCATTGTTGATCAAGATTGGCGCAATCGGCGCCGGCGCCGCGGCTTTGGGCGCGATCTACGGGCTGACTCGCAGCACACCGAGCCATCCCTGAAGCGCAAAAAATCTGCGGCCGCTCGGCTGCCTCGTCCGCCTGCTTTGCCCGGGCGTGCTGCTTTTGAAATTGGTGAAGTGCACCATGAAAAATTTCCGTTCTCCACTGCTGATCAGCTTTTCCGGCCTTGATGGCGCCGGGAAAAGCACGCAAATCGATAATCTGCGCGAGACCCTGGCCGCCGCCGGGTTGAAGACCCACCTGCTGTCATTCTGGGACAACGTGGTGGTGCTCTCGCGCTATCGCGAAGGCTTTGTGCACAAGGTTTACGGAAGCGAACGCGGGATCGGCGCTCCCGGCAAGCCGGTGAACCGGCGCGACAAGAACGTTCGCCGCTGGTACCTTACGCTCTCACGCCACGCGCTGTATCTGCTCGATGCCGTGCACCTGCGCATCGTGGTGTCGCGCGCATTGCTCTCGAAAAGCGACGTCGTCATCTTCGACCGCTACTTGTATGACGAACTGGCCAACCTGCCCTTGCACAATGCCGCCTCGCGCGCATTCATAAAGGCCATGGCCCGCCTGGTTCCGCAGCCCGACGTCGCCTTTATCCTTGACGCCGATCCGGAGGCCGCGGTGGCGCGCAAGCCTGAATATCCGCTGGACTTCATGCGCAAGTGCCGGCAGTCTTACCACGCGCTGGCGTCGCTGCTCGGCACGTTCACGGTCATTCCGCCGCTGCCCTTGAACGAGGCCAAATCCAGGGTGGTGGAGCACGCCATGGCGGCGCTGCAGACTCGTGAACTGAACCAGCAGGTGCTGACCGCCCCGGCTGCATAGGCGCAGTTTTCCGCAAAATCAACGGTTGGGCAGCATGGCCGATCCGGTGTACCATAGCGGCTCCCCCGCTAAGGCCTGGCATGAAGGATTTTTTTGTTCGCGACGCGGCGCAGTTCGAGAACAAGGTTATAACTACTTCGTTCGTAGTGGCTTCCAAGCAGGTCCGCCCGCGCAAGACGGGCGAACTCTATCTCCAGCTCACCTTTGCCGACCGTACCGGCCACCTCGAAGCCAAGATGTGGGACAACGTGGCTGAGCACATCGACCGCTTCGAGCAGGACGATTTCGTCAAAGTCAAAGGGTTGCTGAACCGGTTTAACGGCAAGTTCCAGTTCACCGTGCACAAGCTGCGGCGGCTGGAAGATGCCGAAGTGGAATTTGCCGACTACCTGCCGAAGACCGAAAAAAACGTGGATGAGCTGTGGGCGTGGCTCGCCTCGCGCGTGGCGACGCTTGAAAATCCCTACCTGAAAGCGCTGCTCGAAGCCTTCATGGCCGATCCGGCGGTCGCCTCCGCCTATCGCACTGCACCCGCCGCCAAGACGCTGCACCATGCCGTCATCGGCGGCCTGCTCGATCACGTCTGCTCGCTCATTCGCCTTTGTGAACTGGCAGCGCAGAATTATCCCAACATCAATCGTGACCTGCTGCTGGCGGGCGCATTTCTGCACGATATCGGCAAAATCCACGAACTCAGCTACAACCGCGCCATCCAGTACACCACGGAAGGCCAGCTCCTTGGCCACATGATCATTGAGCTGGAAATGCTGCACGCAAAAATCGCGCAGCTCCCGGGCTTTCCTGCCGAGCTCAAGCTGCTGCTCGAGCACTTGATCATCAGCCATCACGGCCACTACGAATTCGGTTCGCCCAAGCTGCCCATGTTTCCTGAGGCGCTGATGCTGCACTACCTTGACGATCTGGATTCAAAAATGGAGAGCATGCGCGCCCAGCTCGAACGCGAAGCTCCCAACCCCGATGACTGGGCCGGCTACAACAGTTCACTCGGCCGCCCGCTGCTCAATTCGCGCAGGCTCATCGACCGCATCATGGCTGATCTTGCAACAACTTCTTCGCCGCAACCTGAAACTGCCGAGGCCGGCGCGCCTGAGCCGCAGGCCGAGCGTGAAGCTTCGCAAATTGAGCTCGCCGTAGGCGCGGGTTCAGAGTAAGGGTTCGCCTCGCCTGCGTGCTTGCTGCAGCCGTTTGTGATTGAATAGGCACGACCCTCCAGGAGGCGATATGCGTAAGCTGTTGTTCGTGGTGTTGTGCTGTTCTTGGTTTGCCATAGCACAGAGCGAAGGCGGCGGAAATCCCGTGACCGGAACCGCGAAGAACATCTTTCAGCGGCAGCAGAAGACCCTGATCGCGGCCGCCGAGCAGATGCCCGGCGAAAAATACGACTACAAGCCGACCGCGCAGCAGAATTCCTTCGGCCAGACGGTCGCCCACGTCATCGGCTCCAATTACGTCATCTGCTCCAAGTTCAACGACAGCACCGCTCCGGCGATGGATACGCTGCCCAAAGCCACCGACCCAAAGGACAAGCTGGTGGCGGCGCTGAAGCAATCGGTCGATTTCTGCAACAGCGCGCTTGATTCGCTCACCGACAGCAAGCTGGGCGACCAGGTAACGCTGTTCCGTGGGATGAAAGTTCCGCGCGCTTACGCGCTGTTCGCGCTGACCGACGATTTTGCCGATCACTACGCAGCCATGGCGATGTATATGCGGCTGAACGGAATCCTGCCGCCCTCGGCCCAGCCGCGGCCGGCGCAGGGCCAGGGCGGCGCGAGCCCGCAGGGCAGCCCCAAGCCGCCACGGTAGCGGCGCCGTCCGCTGCCCCTCAAGTTCCACTCAGCGCGAGTTTTACGCCACTCACGGCGAGGCCGTCGGCTGCCCCCGCCGGCCTGTGATTTAATTGATACAGGCAATGAGAGCGACCGCCAGAACTCACTTCCGCCGCAGCATAAAGGCCATGCATCGCAGGCTGCGCGAGGCGAAAATCGTAGCGTGGGGGTTGCTTTCTACCCGGCATCCGCTGCAGGCGCACATCATTCCCATGCGCCGCTGTAACCTGGCCTGCACCTACTGCAACGAGTTCGATGACTTTTCAAAGCCGGTGCCGCTGCTGGAGATGAAGCGCCGGCTCAATCGCCTGGGCGCGCTGGGGACCACGTTCATTACGATCTCGGGCGGCGAGCCGCTGCTGCATCCCGACCTTGACGAGATCATCCGCCACATCCGCAAGCTGGGCATGCTGGCCGGCATGATCACCAACGGGTATTTGCTGACCGCCGAGCGCATCCAGCGGCTGAATGACGCCGGGCTCGAACACCTGCAGATTTCCATCGACAACGTGGTGCCTGATGAAGTTTCGAAAAAGAGCCTCAAGGTCCTGGACAAGAAGCTGCAGTTGCTCGCCCAATACGCCGAGTTCCACGTGAACATCAATTCGGTGGTGGGCGGCGGCGTCAAGAACCCGTGGGACGCCTACACGGTGGCGAAGCGGGCCATCGACCTTGGGTTCAGCTCGACGGTCGGCATCATTCACGATTCCGATGGCCAGGTGCAGCCGCTCAGCGCCGAGGAGTACGAGGTTTACTGCGCGACCAAGGACCTGAGCAAGGCCAGCTACGCCCGGCTGAACCGCTTCCAGGACAACATTGCGCTGGGCAAAGCCAACACCTGGCGCTGCCGCGCCGGCTCGCGCTACCTCTACGTTTGTGAGGACGGCCTGGTGCATTACTGCTCGCAGCAGCGCGGCTACCCGGGCGTGCCGCTGGAGCAGTACACGCGCGACGACGTTCGCCGCGAGTTCTACACTGAAAAGCCGTGCGCCCCGCATTGCACGATTTCGTGCGTACACCAGACGTCGCTGATTGATTTCTTCCGCGGCCGCCAGCGCCCCGCCAATTCGTTTCCCACTCCAACGGCCAGCCGCCACGACCAGCTCGTTCACATCGAGTAAAGTTCAGCGGGTCGCACCGGCGCAGATCATTCGGCGCACGCGTTACCTGATTCCCACCAGACCCTGCACCGACTGAATCAATTTTTGCGAATCGTAGCCGATGCCATTTTTGAACACGATTTCAACCTTTTCGATATCGCTGATGTCGTGCGAGGGGTCGCCCTTGATGACGACCAGGTCTGCCTGCTTGCCGGCTGCGATTGAACCGATGCGGTCCTGCTCACCGAGATATTGCGCGCCGTTGAGCGTGGCGATTCGGATGGCTTCGAGCGGAGTAAAGCCGGCTTCCACCAGCAGCTCGACTTCGCGTTGGTCGCCGTAGCCGGCGAGCACGCCGCCATTTCCGGTTGGATCCGGGCCGGCAAGCAGCAGTCCGCCGGCTTTGGCGAATGCGAACTCAAATTGCATTTCCTTTTTCAGCATTTCGCCGGAAGGCGAATCGGGCGGAATGCGCGCGCGGGCGCCCAAATAGGCAGCCTGCGCCTGCGGTGTCATGGCAGCGAGCACCCGCGACGATTCCAGCGGCCTGCGCGGAGCGCCGGCGGATGCGTTTGGAACTGACGCCTCGAATACCGGCAGGGTTGAGGTCACGGCCACGTGCTTTTCAACCAGCGTGCGAATGGTCTGCTGAATTTCAGGGCCGTTCACATCCATCTTCAACAACGTTGCCGCGGTGCCGCCGGCCGGGCAGATGTCGGGCTGCTTGCCCGGCACGAACTCGGTGTCAACGATGAGGCCGTGCTCCAGATCGTCAATGCCGAGCTCGGCGGCCTCGCGGAACCCGATGGAGCAAAGATGGCCCGTGATCTTGAGGTTGTGCGCGTGGGCCACGGCCACCGCGGCCGCAAGTTCGGCGCGTGTAATGTTCATGTATGCCTTAAACGACGTAGCGCCCTCGGCAATCCAGAACTCGGCGGTTCGCGTCGCGTCGTTTGCGTCGGTCAGCGTGTGCATCACCGGCGTAAACGAACCCGGCCCCTCGAAGTAGGGCGCCGTAATGTGCATCCTCGGCCCGGGGATGGCGCCTGCATCGATGAGCCGTTTGAGTTCGAGGTCTTCATACGGCATCACGCTGCCGGTGGTGCGAAGGCTGGTGACGCCTGCGGCCAGGTACAGGCGCGGAAAACTGAAGCCCATATTGCTGTAGAGCGGCGGCTGGCCTCCCACGGGATAGAACATGTGGTCGTGCATTCCGACCAGGCCGGGAATCACGGTGTAGCCGCCCAGTTCCAGCACCTTGGCGCTTCCGGGTTGCCGTGTGGCATCGCCAGCCGATGCGGGCGCGATCTCCAGGATTTTGCCTCCGCTGATCGTGATCCGCTGATGCTCGCGCGCGGGCGCACCGGTGCCGTCAATGATGCGAACGTCGTTCAGCACGATGGTTTGTGCGTCGACCGTGACAAAGGGCGCCACCTGCGAGGGCCGTCCCTGGGCAGGCGCCGCGACGGCCAGTGCGCAAACCGAAAACAGAATGCTGCTGAGTCTCATGCCGCACACAATAGCAGATGCGGTTTCCCAGTGCGTCGCCCCGACCGCCGCTCAACACCGTCCACCACGCGCCCGCAATTCGCGAAGCACGCAAATGCGGGCTGCCCAAGCGATTACTCCGGCTCAGGGTGTGGCTGTGCATCAACCA
>JAJPJZ010000155.1 GCA_021323935.1 Terriglobia bacterium
AGGGCGCATACAGCGACGTGCGTACCTTCGCCGAACAGGTGAAGCACGTGGCTTGCGCCAACATCGCGTTTGCCGCCGAAATCCGCAAGCAGACGCCGCCTGAGAAATGCGACGTCGGCGGCGGCCCTGATCCTTCGCGCACCAAGGCCGAAATCATGAAATACCTGCGCGATTCTTATGACCAGATGACGCAGGTCATCGCTAGCACCACGGCGCAGAACATGCTCGATGGCCCCTGCCAGGGCCGCTATGGCTGCCCTAACACGCGCCTCGGCTTGCTGCAGGTTGCGGTGTGGCACTCAGGCGATCATTACGGGCAGGTGGTGGAATATTTGCGCATGAACGGCATCGTGCCGCCGGGCAGCCAGCCGCCGCCCGCGGTAGGCGCCAAGCCGAAATCGTCTGCCGGAAAACCGCTAAACTGATCTTTGCCGCGCAAGCCGAAATCCAGCTCTGAATCCACTGCTCTGGCCGAAGCGCCATCGCCCGGCGCCGCGCCTGCGCGCGACGCTCACGCGTCAAAGCCAACCGGCCGGCGCATCTTCCTGATTGATGCCATGTCGTTCATCTTCCGCGCCTACCATGCCATGGCGCGGCAGCGGCCCATGTCAACCCGCACCGGCGTTCCCACCGCCGCCACCTACGTGTTCACCAACATGTTGAACAAGCTGCGCGATGATTTCCATCCTGAGTACCTGGCTGCCGTGTTCGACGTTGCCGGTCCGACTTTTCGCGACACGCAAGGCGCGGCCGTGAGCGAAATTCGCAAGTGGGACATCAGGACGCAGCAATTCCAGAACGTGGCGTACGGCGGATACAAAGCCAACCGCGCTGAAATGCCTCCTGACCTGGCGCAGCAGGTGCCCTACATACGGCGCGCGCTGGCGGCATTTCGCATTCCCATCCTTGAAAATCCCGGCTACGAGGCTGACGACGTAATCGGAACGCTGGCGCGCCAGGGCGCGGAGCAGGGCCGCGGAGTCTTCGTGGTCTCAAGCGACAAAGACATGCTTCAGCTCGTGAACGAGCATGTTTGTGTGCTCAATCCGCCGAAAGACAACCTGATCTGCGATCGCGCCAAGGTAGAAGAAATTTTAGGCGTGCCGCCCGAGCGCGTCATTGACGTGATGGCGCTACGCGGCGACACCATCGACAATATTCCCGGCGCGCCCGGAATCGGCGACAAAGGCTCGGTTGAGCTGATTCGGCGCTTTGGTTCGGTGGAAGCTGCGCTTGAACACGCCAGCGAAGTGGAGAAGAAGACCTATCGCGAATCGCTGCTCAACAACCGTGAGCAAATCCTCTACAGCAAGGACCAGGTCACGATCGATTGCCACGTGCCCGGCGTCACGCTCGACGCCGCGCTGCTTGAGACCATGGCGGCGCAGGAGCCTGACATTGAAGCCTGCCGCGAGCTGTTCACCGAGCTGGAATTCACCACGCTGCTGAAGACGATCGCGCCCGTCACTGACGTTCAGGAAAAAAATTACCTCGAGAATGCCGGCCGCGAGGAGGTGCGCGAGCTGCTGGCGCACGCTTCGCGCCAGGCGCGGCTGGCGCTTGCGATCGATATGGCTGTGGCCGTGCCTTCGCCATCGCGCGGGGCGGAGGGCGAGGACGATCACGATGAGCACGCAGGCGGCAGCGAGTCGAACCTGTTTTCGGAAGCAAATGCGCCGGCTGCTCCGGCGGCGCAGATGATTGCGCTCTCGACGAAGGCAGGACAGGCGTTGACGGCAAGCATCGATTCGCCTGAGATCCGGCAGGCGCTGGAATCACCGTCGCTGCCGAAGGCCGTTCACGATTCAAAAGCCGCCATGCGCAGCTTGAGCCCGGTGGAGTTTGCGAGCACGGGCGCCGCGCCGGCGCCGCGCTTGCGTGGAGTGGTTCACGACACGGCTTTGTACAGCTACCTGCTCGATCCCACGTATTCATCGCATTCGCTGGCTGACGTGGCGCTGCGCCGCTTCAATCTTCAGCTCAGCGGCGGGCTGGCCGAAGCTGCCGACATGACTGGCAGGCTTGCAAAGGCGCTCAGCGAAGAAGTGGATCGCGAAGATTTGCGCACCGTGTACGAAGAAATTGATTTGCCGCTGGTGCCGGTGCTCGAGCGCATGGAAGCAGCAGGCGTCAAGATCGATTGCGACGTGCTGAAGCAGATGTCAGCGCGCCTGGAGCGCGAATGCGACGCCAAGGCGCGCGAGATCTACCAGCGCAGCGCGGTTGAATTCAACATCAACTCGCCCAAGCAGCTCGGCGAAGTGCTGTTCGAGAAGCTCGGCCTGCGGAAGCCGGTGAAATACGGCAAAGGCAAGACGGTTTCAACCGCGGCTGAGGTGCTGCAGGACCTGGCGGAAGAACACCAAGTGCCGCGGCTGGTGCTGCAATATCGCGAGCTTTCAAAGCTCAAATCCACCTACGTCGATGCCTTGCCTACGCTGCTGAACCACTGCACCCAGCGACTGCACACCACGTTCAACCAGGTGGGCACGGCCACTGGGCGGCTGTCATCGAACAATCCCAACCTGCAGAACATTCCTATCAAGACGGAGCTGGGGCGGGAAATTCGCGCTGCCTTTATCGCTGAGCCCGGCAATGTGCTGCTCTCGGCCGATTACTCGCAGATCGAGCTGCGGCTGCTGGCGCATTTTTCAGGGGAGCCGCTGATGCTTGAGGCGTTTGCGCGCGGCGAAGATTTTCATCTTACCACTGCCGCTGAAGTTTTTGGCCTGATGCCGGACCTGGTGACGCCTGAGATTCGCAATCGCGCCAAGGCCATCAACTTCGGCATTCCTTACGGACTCTCAGGCTTTGGCCTGGCGCAGCAGCTCGGCATCGACAAAAAAGAGGCGCAGCAATACATCGACGCTTACTTTGCCCGCTACCAGCAAGTGCGGCGCTGGATTGAAGCCACCAAGGACCAGGCGCGGCGCGATCAAAAAGTGCAGACGCTGCTGGGACGGGTGCGGCCCATTCCCGACATCAACAGCAAGAATTTCAACATGCGCGGCTTTGCCGAACGCACCGCGGTCAACACGCCGCTGCAGGGAACGGCCGCCGATCTGATCAAGCTGGCGATGATCCGCTTGGACGCGGAACTGCACGCGCGCAAACTGCGCACGCAAATGACCCTCCAGATCCACGACGAACTGCTGTTCGACGTGCCGGCAGACGAGGTGGATACGGTTAAGCCGATCATCCAGCAGGTGATGGAAG
>JAJPJZ010000335.1 GCA_021323935.1 Terriglobia bacterium
CTGGTTGACCAGGCAGCCCTTGTTCTGGTGCACGAACTCGATCGGGTCCTCGATGGTGATGATGTGGTCGCGCCGCTCGGTGTTGATCTTGTCGATCATGGCCGCCAGCGTGGTTGATTTGCCGGAGCCGGTCGGGCCGGTCACCAGGATGAGGCCGCGCGGCTTCTCGCACAGCTTGGACACAACCGGCGGAAGGTTGAGCTGATCGAAGCCCTTGATCTCGTAAGGAATGACGCGGAACACGGCTCCCACCGCGCCCCGCTGGTTGAACAGGTTGCCGCGGAAGCGGGCCATGCCTTTCAAGCCGAAAGAGAAATCAAGCTCCAGGTTCTCTTCAAAGCGGTGCTTTTGCGCGTCGGTCAGGACGCTGTAGGCCAATTGCTTGGTTTCCGCGGCCGAGAGCACCGGCATATCAAGCGGGCGCAAGTGCCCGTGCACGCGCACCTGGGGCGCCGAGTTGGTGGTCAAGTGCAAGTCACTGCCCCCCAGCTCCAGCATGGTTTTCAACAAATCACTTAATGAAGCTGCCATCGTTTATCCCTTCGAGAACCTTTCTGCTTACAAACTTGAGCGACGCCGTTTCGGCTACGCTCAGGCGACCGTCTCCCGAATGACTTCTTCGAGCGACGTAACGCCGTCCTGCACTTTCCTTAAGCCGCTGCGGCGCAGCGTGATCATGCCGCGCTCCACCGCTTTCTTTTTCAACTCCATTGCGGAAGCGCCCACCAGCACCAGCTCGCGCAATTCCTCGTCAACTTCCATCACCTCGTAAAGGCCGCAGCGGCCCTTGTAACCGCTGCCGTTGCAGATGGAGCAGCCTTTGCCTTTTCGCGGCTGCACTTCCTTGGCTTCCTCAGGCGTAAAGCCGGCCGCAATCAGCGCAGGGTGCGGCACTTCCACCGGCTGCGAGCACTCCGCGCACACGCGGCGTACCAGGCGCTGCGCCACGATCATGTGGACCGACGTTGCCACCAGGAACGGCTCGATGCCCATGTTCATTAAGCGGCTGATGGTTTCCGGCGCGCCGTTGGTGTGCAGCGTCGAGAGCACCAGGTGGCCGGTCAGCGCGGCCTTGATGGCAATTTCCGCGGTTTCAAAGTCACGAATTTCGCCGACCAGGATGATGTTCGGGTCCTGGCGCAGGAACGACCGCAACGCCGCCGCAAAGTTCAGGCCGATGCTTTCCTTCATCTGCACCTGGTTGACGCCGGGAAGCTGAAACTCGACCGGGTCTTCTGCCGTCATGATGTTGGTGTCGGGCTGGTTCAACCGCACAATCGAGGAGTAAAGCGTGTTGGTCTTGCCGGATCCTGTCGGGCCCGTGACCAGCACCATGCCGAACGGCTTCAGAATGGCGCGCTCGAATTTTTCAAGCGATTCGGGCTCGAAGCCGAGCTTGGTCATATCGAGCCGCAGGTTTTCTTTATCCAGCAGGCGAAGCACGATCTTTTCGCCCCACAGCGTCGGCAGGGTTGAAACACGGTAGTCGAGCTGTTTCTTGCGCCCGTTGAGGTTGACCTTCATCATGATGCGGCCGTCTTGCGGCAGCCGCTTTTCGCTGATGTCCAGCTTGGCCATGATCTTGACGCGCGACGTAATGGCGTCTTTCAGCTTGTGCGCCGGCGACATGATGTTTTGCAGCACGCCGTCAATACGGAAGCGGACGCGGTACTCCTTCTCGTAGGGCTCAATGTGAATGTCGCTGGCCCCGCGCTTCACCGCGTCGGTGAGGATCAGGTTGACCAGCTTGACGATGGGCGCTTCGTCGGCGGCCTTTTCCAGCTCGGAGAGCGCGATCTCTTCCTGGTCGGTGTTGGTGAGCTCGACGTCGGCATCGTCGAGCGTGGCCATCAGGTCTTCAAAGTTGTCCTGCTCGGGCGCGGCGTAAGCTTTATCGATGGCATCGGAAATCGCAGTTTCGGATGCAACCACCGGCTCAATATTGAAGCCGGTCATGAACTTCACGTCGTCAATCGCAAAGACGTTGGTGGGGTCGGCCATCGCAATGGTCAGCGACGAGCCCACGCGGCTCAGCGGCAGCACCTGGTAGCGCCGCGCGGTTTCCTGCGGCACCAGCTTTACGACGTTCGGATCAAGATCGAAGTAGTTCAGATTGATCGCGGGCACACCATACTGGCGCGAGAGGAAGGTTGTGACTTCCTCGTCGGTCACAAAGCCGAGCTTCACCAGAATCGAACCGAGGCGGGCGCCTCCGTTCTCCTTCTGGGCCTTCAGGGCTTGTGCCAGTTGTTCAGGCGTGATGATCTTCGCTTTAAGCAGAAGATCGCCCAGGCGCTGAGACATTGGTGAGTGCTCCGGCGCCGACGGAGTGGCAATTTGCGTCGAGGAAGCGGCGATCTATGTTGCCGCGGCCAGGGTGCAGGACGATTCGTCGGCGATGTGACAAATTCTGTCAGTGGTTGACAGTTCGCGCTACGTTACTGACGGTCACTGCCGCGCGTAATGTACGGTAGTAACAAGCACTTACGGCGCCTGGCGGCCCGGCGCGGCCCGTTTCGGAGCCTTGCCCTGGGCAGTGCCATTTTTGCTCAAATCGCTGGTCCCGGTGCAGCCGCAACTGACGGCCGTGTGTAAACACCAGGTGTCCTGGCGATACGCTGAAGTACACGCGTGAATACCGCGTCAACGCAACCTCGGTTCCGGCAGATAAAATTGGTGACCTGCGCCACTTCTTGGGCCAGATCGTGGCCGACGAGAAGAACCTGGCGGTGCTGAAAAAATCGAACTAGCGGCTCAGGAGGCACCATCGGCAGCCAAATGCGGTCTCGGCAAATCCCCGCGAACGCGCGCATTGCGCTCGCGGGTTTACTTTTCGGCCTGCTGGTTATTTCTTTGGACGGTCAAACGCAGCAGCCTCAACTTCGCCCGCGGGCACGCGAAGCCGGCATCACCGTCGGCGTACTGCCGCCCGGGCCGCTCAATGCCATCACCGACGTCGCCGGCGTCACCGTGGGCCAGACTACGATCATTCGCGGTGACAATATCCGCACCGGCGTCACCGCGGTTGTGCCGCACCCCGGCAATCTGTATCGCGAACGCGTGCCCGCCGCGGTGTTTTTGGGCAACGCATATGGGAAGCTGACGGGCTCTACGCAGGTGCTGGAGATGGGCGAGATTGAAACGCCGATCCTGCTGACCTCGACCGTAAGCGTGCCGCGCGTAGCCGACGCCCTGATCAGCTACATGCTGGCCTTGCCCGGAAACGAAAATGTGCTCTCCGTCAACCCAATCGTCGGGGAAACCAACGACGGAACGCTGAATGACATTCGCGGCCGGCACATCACGCCCGATGACGTGTTCGCCTCCATCCGGAATGCGAAGCCCGGTGCGGTCGAGGAAGGCGCGGTGGGCGCGGGTACCGGCACAATTGCGTTTGGCTGGAAGGGCGGCATCGGCACGTCGTCGCGGCGGCTTCCCGAAAAGCTCGGCGGCTACACCGTGGGCGTGCTGGTGCAGACAAATTTCGGTGGCGTGCTCACCATCAACGGAGCGCCGGTGGGCCAGGAACTGGGCCACTATTACCTGATGGATGACGTGCCGCAGCCAAAGCCGATGCCCGGCGCACACCCGCAGGATCACGGCAACTCTCCTGATGGCTCGTGCATGATCGTGGTGGCCACTGACGCGCCGATCGGGTCACGCAACCTGCGGCGGCTGGCGGCCCGCGCCATCATGGGCCTGGCCCGCACCGGCTCGTCAGGATCGAATGGCAGCGGCGATTACGTGATTGCGTTTTCGGCGTCGCCTAAAGTGCGCATTCAATACAGCGCCACCAGCGCGCCCGCGGGCAGCACGGTCACGGAACTCGGCAATGAAGCCATGTCGCCGCTGTTTGAGGCCGTGATCGAAGCCACCGAGGAAGCCATCTACAACTCGATGTTCAAGGCCACCACCACAACCGGCAACGGCCACACCATTGAGGCACTGCCGCTTGACCGGACGCTTGAGATTCTGCGCCGGCACAACCTGCTTGCACCACGGAACTAGCTGCGAAGTGATCGCTGTCTTGCACGCCACGCGCACCAGCCCGGCTAAGGGCGCCTAGGTGATGTGCAGCTTCCACAGCGTGAAGCTGACGACTTCACGCGCCACCAACTGTGCGGCCCGCCAGCGGCTTTGCGCCCGCGATTCGGCCCGCGGCGAACCGTAGGCGCCGACCCCTTGCCGCGCCATCATGTGCTTGATGCGAAACAGGTGATAGCCATCGCTCACCGCAATGCAGGTTTTCATGCCGTGCGAGCGCATGATCTGGGCGACGTTTTCGGCCGAAGCGCCGGTGTTGTGCGCTTCGGTTTCGGCCAGCAGGTGGTCAGGCGGGATGCCGCGCCGCTCCAGGTATGCGAGTCCAACGCCGCCCTCGGTGTGCCGCAGATCATTGCCCGAGCCGCCGGTGGTAATCACGATGGGAGCCAGCCCCTGCTGGTAAAGCGCGTAGGCGTGGTCAAGGCGCGCGCGGAAAACCGGCGACGGCTTGCCGACATATTCAGCAGCGCCGAAGACGACGATGGCGTCGGCAGCCCGGGCCTCGTCGTTTCCGCTCTGGCGCACAATCAGCAACGCCAGCCCGATGCAGTAGAGGGCGATGGCGGCAATGCATATCCACAGGAGCGGGCGGGCGATGGAAGACCTGCGGCCACGGTGAACATCGATTTCGCTCTTCGCAGGATTGGCAGCACGGCGCAGCATCAGGACCCAAGCAGCTCTGAGATCTCCTGGTTCGGCACCGCACCTTCACGCAGAACGCGCCAGCCATCTGAATTCGTCAAATCGACGATGGTGGAAGCGATGTGGCGGGGCGATTCGCCGCCATCGACGATCAGTGGAATGCGGTCGCCAAGCTGCTCCTGAACGCCTGCGGCGGTGGTGCACTCTGATTCGCCGCTGATGTTGGCCGAAGTAGCAGTGATGGGGATGCCGGCCTGGCGAATCACGCCCAGGGCAATGGGAGCGGCCGGCACGCGCAGCGCAACGTTGCCGGTGTTGGCCGTCACTTTCAGCGGCAGGCGCGGCGCCGCGCGCACGATAATGGTGAGCGGCCCCGGCCAGAAGCGCCGGGCCATGGCGTAAAACTCGGAGGGCAGCGGGCGCGTGAGTTCCTCAGCCTGGTCCACGCTCTCAATCAACAGCGAAAGCGGCTTGTGCCGCGAGCGCGATTTGATTTCATAAACCGTGTCCACCGCGCGCAGGTTGAACGGATCGACAGCCAGGCCGTAGAAGGTGTCGGTGGGCATGCCGACCGCCTTGCCGGAGCGGATTTGCTGCGCGACATAAGCCACCAGCCGGTCCTCGGGCTCGGTGCTGTTGATCTTTAGAATTTCAGCCTTCAAGTGCCCTCGCAAGCGTGACACTGCGACGTTTAATCTATCATTTTCCCTTGCGACTGCATGAGTTCCATTCGCGGAACCGCTGCAGGCGATGGCGCGCATGCCAAAACAGCTCAATACGGCGGGGCGGCTCCGGCAGGTCAGCAGCCGGCAAAATGCCCTGATCAAGGAACTGCGGCAGGCGTTCTCGCAGGCCGCGCTCACTCCTGACGGCCACTGCGCGATTGAAGGCGTGCGCGTGATTGAAGAAGCCATCCGTAGCGGCTTGCGCTTCAAGGCGTTGTTTTTCAGCGGGCACGCAGAAGAGCGTGCCCAGCGCCTGCTGCCGCAAGTCTCATCGCATACTGAAGCGCTGCTTGTGCCCGACGAGGTCTTCCGCAGCGCGGTTTCGACCGAGGCGCCGCAAGGCGTGGCTGCGCTGGTCAAAGTAAAGCAGTTCACGGTTGAAGATTGCCTGGTGACCTCAGCCGAGCCGCTGGTGCTGATCGCTGCCGGCATTCAGGATCCCGGCAATCTGGGGACGATTGTCCGTTCGGCAGAGGCGTTCGGCGCAACCGGAATGCTGCTGGCAGAAGGCACAGTGAGCGCCTGGAACGCCAAGGCGGTGCGCGCCGCGGCAGGATCAATGTTCCGGCTGCCGCTGGCGAAAGCCGGCTTCAGTGCGATTGCGCAGGCGTTGAGGGAGCGCGGCATTCAGGTGCTGGGCACCTCATCGCACAAAGGCACGGCCGTCGATCAGGTCGATTTAAGGCGCGCGGTGGCATTGTTGATCGGCAATGAGGGCGCCGGCCTCGGTCGCCATGCCGCAGCGCAAATTCAGGAATTCATCGCGATCCCGCACAGCCCCAGGGTTGAGTCGCTCAATGCCGCGGTGGCCGCAAGCGTCCTGATGTACGAAGCGGCGCGCCAGCGGGCACACGCGTAGAACGAAATGTCTGGAACGAATTACGGTGTGGCGGCCGCGCTTTTCAGAACGTCGCCCAGGCGGTTGGCCGCGCGCAGGTCCTGGTCGCTATCGCGCAGGAACTCAAGGCCGTAGTAATAGCCGCTGCGGTTGCGGATGCTGGCGGCGACGCGGAGCGGCCCTCCGAACGGCGGCGTGAATTCGATTTCCACAATGTCGTCCACTCGCAACTCGATGCCGGCAAACACCATCATGCCGCCTTCACTGATGTCGCGCCCACGACCACTGACGATTTTTACCTGACCCGGAAGGGTCGCGATTACGCGGATCGGCACATCGAGGTTATAGCGCGACCAGCGGCGCATCTTTGAGTAGCTCGGTGTACCGAGAACGGCGGCACTCATGTTGCCAAGCTATCGCGGGGCGGCACTTTCGGCCAGATTACCGAAGGTCGATTACCGCTTAGGCCAAACTTGCCAGCGCGTTGCCGCGCATAGCAGCGCGTTGTGAGATTGGCTCAGCGCATCCGCAGCCCGCGACTTTGCAGCGCCGCCGCCCGCAACGACATGAAGCCGCAGTTACTTCGGTTTCTGCGCGGCGAGCGCAATTCTCCGGAGCACTCGCAGCATCCCGGCAAGTATTCTTAGCCGCAGGCATGAACGCTCGGCGCAATCTTGTTCTCATCTTCATTTCGGCGTTCCTGCGTTCGGCCAGCGTCGGATTGCTGGGCGTCATCCTGGCCGTGTATCTGGCGCGCATCGGCCTGAGTCCAAGCGAAATCGGCTTTGTTCTGACCGCAGGCCTGGCGGGCAGCGCCGCCGCGACTGCCGCGGTCAGCCGCTATGGCGAGCAATTTGGCCGACGACGCGTGCTGTTTGCGGCGGCGGTGGTTTCGGCCTGCGGCGGAGTTGCGCTGGCGCTGGTGCATTCGCCCGCCGCGCTCATCGCGCTGGCCTTCGCCTGCATGCTGAACGGCATGGGCACAGACCGCAGCGTTGCCTTCGCCGTGGAGCAGGCCATCATTCCCGGGCTGGTAAACGACCGCACCCGCACCTGGGCGCTCTCCTGGTACAACGTCGTGCTCGATACCTCAGGCGCGTTGGGAGCGCTTGCAGGCGCGCTGCCGGTCGCGCTGGCGGCGTGGCAGCACGTCGCCATCATCACGGCCTATCGCGGAGTGTTTGTGGCGTTCGTCGCGCTGAACCTGGCAGCCGCGCTTCTGTACGTCTTGCTCGATGCGAACGTAGAAGCTGCCCCCGCGCCCCAACTGCAGCCCGGTGGTAACGCCATCACCCAGGCCAGCAAGCGGCTGGTGTGGCGCATTGCCGCGCTCTTTGCGCTCGATGCTGCAGGCGGCGGCTTACTCGCCGATTCGCTGATGGCCTACTGGTTCTTCCACCGCTTTGGTGTGAATGAAGAAACCCTGGGGCTGCTGTTCTTCGTGGTGCGCATCCTGAACGGCATTTCGCACCTGGGCGCAGCGTGGCTGGCGCGGCGGATCGGGCTGGTGCGGACGATGGTGTTCACCCATCTACCTTCAAGCATCTTCCTGCTGGTCGTACCGCTGGCGCCCACGTTCACGATTTCGGCAATCTTCCTCTTCCTGCGCGAGGCCCTGGTCGAAATGGACGTTCCCACGCGGCAATCCTACGTAGCCGCGGTGGTCGCCCCGCACGAACGCGTTTATGCCAGCAGCGTCACCAGCCTCACGCGAACCGGCGCCTGGGCAGTCACCGCTGCACTTGCAGGCGAATTGATGCAGCGCGTCGCCTTTTCGGCCCCGCTGCTGCTCGGGGCAGGCCTGAAGATTGCTTACGACTTCCTGCTGTATCGCTCGTTCATTCACGTCACGCCGCCGGAAGAGCAAAGCGCTGCGGACCAGGCGAAATGAAACTTCCGCGGCACGCGCGGCTCAGCTCGCCTTGGTTTTTTCTGCAAATTGCAGGTTGTGCAGTTCGGCGTAGATACCGCCTTGTTTGAGCAGCTTATCGTGCGCGCCCGATTCGGCAATGGCGCCGTCTTTGATCACGAAGATCACGTCGGCGCGGCGAATGGTCGAGAGCCGATGCGCAATCACAATCGCCGTGCGCTGCTGCATGAGCCGGTCAAGCGCTTCGAATACCAGCTTCTCGCTGGCTGCATCGAGCCCGGAGGTGGGCTCATCGAGAATCAGGATGGGAGTATTGCGGATGATGGCCCGGGCAATCGCAATGCGCTGGCGCTGCCCGCCTGAAAGCGTCATGCCGCGCTCGCCCAGCAGCGTGTCGTAGCCTTGCGGCAGCTTCTCAATGAACTCGCTTGCGTTTGCCATCTCCGCAGCGCGATAGATGGCTTCCCGCGAAGCTTCCGGCCGTCCGTAAGCGATGTTCTGCCACACCGGCGCGTGGAACAGGATGGTTTCCTGCAGCACAAAGCTGATCTGGTGGCGCAGCGATTTCTGCGTGAAGCGGCGAATATCGGTGCCGTCAATCTTGATAATGCCCGACTGCGGATCGTAGAAGCGAGGAATTAGGCCGATGATCGTGCTCTTCCCTGCTCCAGTCGGGCCCACAAATGCCGCCACCTGTCCCGGCTCAATCTTAAAGCTCACATCGCGCAACACAGGGTTTTCAGGATCGTAGCCGAACCTGACGTTCTCGAATTCAATCTTGCCTTTAAAGTGCGGCGCGCGCCGGGCCCCGCGCAGGTCGCGTACTTCGCGCTCGGTCTCCAGAACTTCGCGAATGCGGTCGTAGCCTACCGCCGCCTTCGAATACGTGTCAGTCATTTTTGAAAGTTCCTGGATGGGCTTATACAGCTTGCCCAGGTACCACACAAACACCACCAGCGAACTGGGCAGCAGCGTGCCGCCCAGCGCAAAACGCGCGCCGAACCACAGCACCAGCGCAGTGCCGACCGCGGTAATCAGGCTGACGATGGGCGTGAGGCGCGCCTTCAGGCTGCGGGCGCGCAGCGCCACTTCTACCTGTTCGAGCGATTCATCCTCAAAGCGGCGTTGCTCATAATCTTCGCGCGCAAAGGCCTTCACCACGCGAATCGACGAAAGCACTTCTTCCACGACCGAGGTGACCTCGCCTTCTTTCTTGCGCACCGCGCGCGAAGCCTTCTTGATCTGCCGCGTATAGCGATAAACCACCCAAGCCAGCGGCGGCACTACAGAAAGCGCAATCAACGTGAATTGCCAGTTCACAAAGAACATCACCAGCACCATGCCGGCAAGCGTGAGCAGGTCGATTGCAATGGTCAGCAGGCCCGAGGTGATAAAGCTCTGGATGTTGTCGATATCTTCCGTAATGCGGCTGATCAAGTCGCCTGTCCGGCTCTGGTCGTGAAACGAGATCGAGAGCTTCTGGACGTGCGCATAGATGCTGCGCCTCAGGTCGAACATGATCCACTGGCCTACGCTGGTGGTCAGGTATTTTTCGGCGTAGGTGCAAATCGCATCCAGCACGGCGATGGCCAGCACCAGCAGGCAGGCAAGCTTCAGCACGGCGAGCACGTCGGGGCCGACCAGCCCATGGATCCACTGCACAAAATGCGCATTGCTTTGCTTGGAGTGCAGAACGTCATCGAGGACGATCTTCAACGGCCACGGTTCAAGCAGGCTGGCGGCCGATTCTCCCATCACCGCCAAAAACGCCAGCACCAGGCTCCAGGCGTGCGGGCGCAGCAACTCGCGCAACGCCAGGTGCGTGATCTTCCTGGCGCGATACGGCGGCCGAATGCGCGGGCTCGCGCTCGTCTGTGCGGCGGGCTCAGTTGTGGCTGTAGGCGGCAAAATGCGGTGCTCTCCTGAAACTTGGATGCAGCTTTGGCCCGCGTAAGGCGGTAATTAGCGGACTTTAGAGGGGGAACGGCGCTCCGGCGACAGCAGTGCGGTCTTGCTGCGCCGCCCGGTCTTGGCAGCAGAAGCCGGGCGCGTGCCGTTGCTGTGGCCGTTTCGGCTCGGAGTGGGCGCCGCCGCCTCAAAGGCTGCGGCCAGCAGTTTAGGCGTCACGCACCAGTGCAGGGTTCCGGCCTTTCGGCCTTCCATCTCGACCCGGGCCGCCGAGCCTTTCCTCAACTCGACCACGTCTTCGCTATGGCCGCGGCTCAGCACCATGCTTAAGAATTCGGCAATGGTGGGGTTGTGGCCCACCACCATCAGCGCGTCCTTGTTCTGGTGGCGCGAGAGCAGATGCCGGAAGGAATCGAAGGTTGCATCCGGCCGCAATGCCGCGTCACGCTCGATCTTCTGCTCGTATCCCAGCTCATTGGCGATGGCTGAAGCAGTCTGCATGGCGCGCTTCAGCGGGCTTGAAATCACCACATCGACTTCAACGTTCAGCGCCGAGAGCACGCGCCCGAGCTGGTGCGCCTGCTGCACGCCTTCGCGGTCAAGAGGCCGTTTCTCGTCCCTGCCGGCGTTGGCCTTGTGCTGGCCGGCGCTGGCATGGCGAACAAAGTACACCGTCATTTACGCAATCCTCTCTCGCGCCGGGCGCGAAGAACGAGGCCGCTTGCGGGCGTTGCCGATCTGTGAAGGCATGGCCCGGCCTTCCGCCAGCTCCATGAAGAACGTTTGCGCGGTAAACCCGGCGCCGCTTCGCGCGCGCCGCGGGCGTGTGTAGCTGCCGTCCGGGCGCAGCAGGCGCGCCTTACAGGTATCAGCCAGGTACGCTTCCAGAATTTCGTAACGGATTCGGTCGCGCAACGTGGGCTCATTGACCGGAAACAGCACCTCCACGCGTTCGTACAGATTGCGCGGCATAAGGTCAGCGCTGCCCAGGTAAAGCTCGGGCTCGCCGCCGTTCTGGAAGTAAAAAATGCGGCTGTGCTCAAGGAAGCGGCCCACGATGGAGCGCACCCGTATGCGGCTGCTCACGCGCGGCAGCCGCGGACGCAGCGCGCACATGCCGCGCACGATCAGGTCAATTTCAACCCCGGCCTGCGACGCGCGGTATAGCTCCTCAATAATGCCCCGGTCCAGCAGGCCGTTCACCTTGATGATCAGCCGCGCCGGCAGCCCGGACCGTGCGTGCTCCGCCTCGCGTGCAATCAACTCCTGCACCCGCTCGCTCAGGTTGACCGGCGCAACCAGCAGCGGATCGTAGTGCCGCTGCTCCGAATACGCCGTCAAAAATCGGAACACGTCGTGCGCTGACCTGGTGACCTGCGGGTCAGAAGTCAGCAGGCTTAAATCCGTGTAGAGGCGCGCCGTGGTGGGGTTGTAATTTCCCGTGCCCAGGTGCGCGTACAGCCGGGGCTCGCCGTTTTCGGTGCGGCGAGCCACCACCGCCAGCTTGCAGTGCGTCTTCAGGCTCACGGCGCCGTAAAACACCTGCACGCCGGCATCTTCCAGGTAGCGTGCCCACCGGATGTTGGCGGCTTCATCGAAGCGCGCCTTCAGCTCCACCACCGCCGTAACTTCCTTGCGCGCCGCCGCCCGCACCATGGCATCGATGATGGGTGATTTCTCTCCCGTGCGATACAGCGTCTGGCTGATCGAAACCACATTGGGGTCATCGGCCGCAGCCTCCAGGAAAGCCACCACGGTGTCGTAAGAATCGAACGGGCTGTGCACCAGGATGTCGCCACGGTCAATCTGGTTGAACAGCGAGCGCGAGCGGCGCGGCAGCACCAGCTCACGGCCGGCAAACGGGCGGAATTTCAAGTCGTCGCGATCAATGTCGTAGAGCTTCATCAGCGCCGGCAGCCCCACCGGGCCGTCCGCGCGAAACACCTGCCAATCGGCCACTTCGAAGTTCTGCTGCAGGCGCTCAACCACTTCCGAGTTCGCCGAGGCTTCAATCTCAAGCCTTACGGCCGCGCCTTTGCGGCGGTTGTGCAGCTCCGTGCGCACCGATTCCAGCAGGTTGCGCGATTCGTCATCGACGTAAAGATTGCTGTTGCGCGTAATGCGGAACGCCGCGCGCGAAAGCACTTCGTATCCGCGATACAGGCGCTCGGCGTAGTGCGCCGCCAGCTCCGAGATGAACACGTATTCGGTGATGCCGTTGCGCCGTGGCAGCGCCACAATCGCGGGCAGCGAGCGCGGCACGGTGGTCACGCCCAGTTGCGCGCTGGCGCTGCGCCGCCGCCGCTTGAGCAGGAAGCCCACAGACAGTGACTTGTTGATGACCCGCGGAAAAGGGTGGGCCGGATCGATGGTGATTGGCGTCAGCAGCGGATCCAGTTCGCGGTCGAAATAATCGGCCAGGTACGCGTCCGCAACTTCATCAACCTCATCCACCGCCCGCAACACGATGCCGTTTTCGGCCAGCGCCGGCCGCAGCATCTGGTTCCAGCAGCGATACTGCTCCTCAACCAGTTCCTGGGTATCGCGCGCGATGGCCTCAATGGCCTCAGCCGGGCTTAATCCGTCGAGGCCGGCGTCATCGACGCCATCTTCCATCAACTGCAGCAGGGCCGCCACGCGGATTTCGAAAAATTCATCCAGGTTGCTGCCTGAAATGGCGAGCATCTTGACGCGCTCCAGCAGCGGATTGCTGGCGTCCTGCGCCTCCTCAAGCACACGCCGGTTGAATTGCAGCCATGAAAGGTCGCGGTTGAGGAACAGGCGCGAGTTGGCGCGGCTGGCGGTTCGCATAAGGAGCGGATGCTTCGGCCGAGGGAGGCAGAAGTCGAGCAGGCACTTTCAGAGGCCCACCATGATAAACCAACAGCTGTGCTGCTGATGATTAGAGCCAAAAATGCCCCTTGTGGTTATCTCGCGACCGGCGCGAGGCCGAGCGTCAGGCCAATCGACTGGGTTGCCGGGTCCATGATCGGCGTAAGCCGCAGGCCCAGGCGGCGGCGCACTTCCTTGCGCCTCTCCCGCACAACGTAACCGCCCGTAACATAGCCGATGGCGCCCCCGGCCACTACGTCAGAGGGAAAGTGCTTGCGCGCCAGCACCCGCGACGTGCTGACCAGGATGCCGGCCGAATACGCCAGCACGCCCACCCACTTCTTCTCCGAATATTCGCTGGCCACCACGTGAACGAACGCCCAGGTCTCGGCCGAGTGCCCCGAGGGCATGGATCCATCCCAATTGAACTTGCGGAAGCCGTGCGGCCAGAATTCCCCTTCCGCATCCTGGTCCTGGGTGGGCCGGTCGCGCTGAAACGCGAGCTTGCCCGCCTCGACCACGATCAGCGCGTCGGCCATCGCCTCAAGGCCGCGCACGCCTGTGGCCCGCATGCGCTGGTGGTGGCCGTAATGGCCGATCAGGTAAAACGCCGCCGAAGTTCCCGCCACCGTGTAGGCCGCTCCCAGGCGGGAAGCATTGGTGCCAAAGTTTACCCGCGCCTGCGATTGCCCTACCGCGTCGAGCGCCTGCCGGTCAAAGTGGACCGCCAGCGCCTCAACCCCTGCCAGCGGCAGCAGCCATTCCAGGTCGCCGCCGTGCATGTGCGCAGGGCTCGTCCAGATGGCTTTTTGATCGTGCAGGATGTCGCGCAGGCAATCCTGGGGATGGCCAGGCGAGCACTGGTCGTCAAGGTGTTGGTCGCCCGTATCGTGCTCCTGGGCGGCGCACGAGAGGGCGGAGAATGCTATGAGCAGAGCGGCGGCAATATTGCGTGCAATCGACACCAACTGTGAGATGCACGCCGCAGACGCCGATTTGCCGCCACGCCTGTCCTCTTCCATTAAGATGGCGGACCCACCGGGTTGGCCGGCTGGTGCATTTCGTATTCGTGCGGCGGCTCTGCGCCCAGCAGGTAGCGCACAAAATAATCCCAGCGGCGGCGCGTCATGTAGCCGGTATCGGGGCCATAGCCGTGCTGGCGATTGGGCAGCAGCAGCAGATCAAAATCCTTGTTGGCCTTGATCAGCGCGCTGACCACCAGCAGCGTGTTGTAGGGCGGCACATTGTCATCCATGGTGCCGTGCGCCAGCAGCAGATGGCCCTTCAGGTTCCTGGCGACATTCTGGTTGGCCTGGTTGTCGTAGTTGGTGGTGCCGTCGCCGTTCTTCTGCAGCAGGCCCTGCCACTTCTCGCCCCAATCGTCTTCGTATTCGCGGTTATCGTGATTGCCCGATTCCGAAATCCCAACCTTAAAAAAATCGGTGTAGCGGAACATCGCGTCGGCGGTCGCGTAGCCGCCGCCCGAATGTCCATAAATGCCGGCGCGATCGAGGTCGATCCACGCATATTTCTGCGCAAGCTGCTTCATCCCGGTGACCTGGTCAGGCAAGGTGTTGTCGCCCAGGTCGCCGAAGTAAGCGTCGTGGAACTTCTTCGAGCGCCACGGCGTGCCCATGCCGTCAAGCTCCACCACCACAAATCCCAGCTCCGCCAGCGCCTGCGCGTCGCCGCGGGCCGCGGCAAATGTGCGCCCGCCCACACTGCCCGTCTGCGGCCCGGGATAAATGTGGTTCACGATCGGATATTTCTTCGCCGCATCAAACGCCGTCGGCCGGAACAGCAGCCCATAAAGGTCCGTCTGCCCGTCGCGCGCCTTCACCGTAAATGAAATCGGCGGCTTCCACCCTGCCGCCACCAGCCGCGAGATATCGGCGGCCGCAACCTGCTGCAGCGAATTGCCGTCAGCCTCGCGCAACACCGTCACCGGCGGTGTTTGCGGCGTGGAGAACGTATCAACCAAATATTTTCCTGAACTTGCAATGCTCGCGTCGTGCGTCGCATTTTCAGGCGTCAGCAGCTTCAGCCCGCCGCCGTCAAAGTTGATGCGGTACACCTGGCTGAAATACGGATCGACGCCGCGCTGTTTGCCCACCGCCACAAACCAGATCTGCCGGGCTTTATCGTCCACGCGCAGAATGTTCGTTACGTTGCCCTCGCCCGACGTGATCTGGTTCTTCAGCCGCCCGCTGGCCGCGTCATACAGGTAAAGCTGCCCCCAGTTGTCGCGCTCCGAAAACCAGATCACTTCATTCGAGCCCGCCAGGTAGCGCCAGTTCGTCCCTGCCTGTCCCGATTCGTAATACGTCGGTACCTGTTCTTCGAGCACCTGCCGCGTGTCGCCGCTGGCCGCATCGGCAATCTTCAGCACTTCCTTCTTATGATCGCGCGACGTGCTGACGTAGGCCAGGTGCGTTGCGTCCGGGCTCCACTGCACGTCACTCCAGTTCGGGTCCGGGCGGCAGACAACGTGGTCGCAGCGCGTGGAGCGATGCTGATCGGGCGGCTCTTTAATGCGCACCACTTGGCCGTCTGCAACCGAGATGATCACTCGTTCGATCATGCTCACGTTCTGATCGCCCGGCAGCGGATACTTCCACGCCAGCAGCTTGGGATGGCCCACCGCCGTTTCCACCAGGTACATGTCGCCAACCTTGCGCTGGTCCTGCTGGAAGGTCGCAATCCTGCGCGAGTCGGGCGACCACAGCAGCACCGGCCGGTCGCTGTGCTCCCATCCCGCGTTGTCGGTGGCATAGCCGTAATCAGTCTGGCCGTCTTTGGTGAGCTGAGTTTCCGCGCCGGTCGCAACATTGCGGACCCACAGGTTGTTGTCGCGAATAAACGCCGCCTGCCTGCGGTCCGGCGACATGACTTCCGGCGCCCGCCCGGAACTTTCAGCTTCGCACCTGCTGCCGTTGCGCTCGCAGCGGAAGCGCCGCGGCCCCAGGCTCACCACGACTGCCGAAAGATCAGGAGTGAACTCCATCTCCGTAAACGGCAGGCGCGCGGCATCAAACTGCCGCCCTGCGGCTGCGGAGAGCGCGGCCGCAACCTTCGCCTGGTCGAACGCCGGCTCGCCACGCCGCTGGCCCGCGTCATACAAAACGAAGTGCACGCCGTCGGCGCCCTGGTCGCGAAACCAGAACAAGTCTTTGTCCGCCACCCACACCGGCCTGATCGAATGGAGCACGAGCGGATTCGTGTTGTAGGCCATGAACCGCTCGGCGCGCGCGTAGTCATCGGCGGTAATATGCGGCGGCTGTTGCGCAAACGCCGCAGCGCCGGCCACCAGAAGTAAGAGAATGCGTCGCATGTAGTCCTTTGCGTACCGCCTGTCCTTTGCAGCTTCGCTTTTCGCGGCCGCAAACGATCGCGGGTGGTTGAAATGAATCTGGCAGTATAATCCGGCGCTGCTCAAAATAAAGGAGCTCGCGTGCGCTCACGCATTCTTCTGCTCGCCACCATCATGGCCGCGGCCGCCGCGTTTCCGCAGTCCGCGCCCGTGGTGCTGAAGGTTTCTACCCTGCTCGATGGCCGTGGCAACGTGCTGCATAACACCTCAATCACGGTCCAGGACGGCAAGATCACCAGTGTCGGCGACGGCGCGTCCGGCGCCGCCACCTACGACCTGACCGGCCTCACCGTCATGCCCGGCTGGATCGATACCCACGTCCACATCGATTGGCACTTCGGCCCCGACGGCACCATCACCAGCCAGCGCGGCGAGACGCCTGAGCGCGCCATGCTTGAAATTGCCGGCAACGCCTGGAAGACTCTGCAGGCAGGCTTCACCACCGTGCAGGCGGTCGGCTCCATGCGCGATAAGCCCCTGCGCGACGCCATCAACGGCGGCCAGGTTCCCGGCCCGCGCATCCTTACCTCGCTCGAACAGATCACCAATCCCGGCCGCGGCGCCAATCCTCAGCCCGGCGCAACTCCCCACGACCTCTCCCCCGATGAGTTGCGCGCATGGGTGCGGCAGGTGAAGGCGGAAGGCGCCGACGAAATCAAGATCTTTGCTTCCACCGGCCTGGGCTCAGGCGGCAAGCCCACCATGACCCAGGAACAGCTGGATGCGGCGTGCGGCGAGGCTAGGGCTCAGGGCCTGCGCTCGGTGATTCACGCTTTTGGCCAGGCCGTCGGCATGGCGGCTCGCGCCGGCTGCACCTCGGTGGAGCACGGGCTGATGGCCACCGACGACGACCTGCGTGCGATGGCCGAGCACCACACCTACTTTGATCCGCAGCTTTGCCTCGTCTTCCAGAATTACATCGATAACGCGCAGCACTACCCGAACCTTTCGCCTGAATCGCTGAAGACGCTGCACGACGCCATGCCGCAAGCCGATGAACTGCTGCAGCGCGCCATGAAAGTTCCGGGCCTCAAAATTGTCTTCGGGACTGACGCCGTGGCCGGCGCCGACGGCCGCAACGCGGAAGAATTCGTCTGCCGCGTGCGCGACGGCCATCAACCCGCCATGCAGGCCATGGTGGCCGCGCAGTCGCTGGCAGCGGAATCGCTCGGCCTCAGCGGCCAGCTTGGCGCAATCGCGCCCGGCATGCAGGCCGATATCATCGCCCTTGCAGGCGACCCGCTGCGCGACATTGCTGCCGTGCGGCGCGTGGTGTTTGTGATGAAAGGCGGCGTGATTTACCGCAACGACGTGCCCGCGCCCCGCACCCGCTGAGCCTACAGCCGGTTCAGTTGCGCAATCCGGTCGCGCAACGCGCCCGCCAGAACCGCAATCTGCGCGTCATTGTAGCCGGCCGCGCGGAAGGCATCGTTGATCTGCTCGGGCGTCAACTGCGCCAGCAGCCCGCCAATCCACTTGGCGTCTGCCCGCGGAATGTGCTTGGTGGTGCCGCGCTCGTGCAGGTGCCGCGCCCAGCGGATCAAGCCAAAAACATAAATGAACGGCGGGTGCGTGGGCTCGTTGAAATCGACCGAATCCTTGTGAATGTGGCTGATGAACTTGGAGTGCGCGTACGCGGCCGCGTCATTCTTCGACCAGCCGCCGTAATAATGGTAGCCCGTCCTGCCGAAGCTCGCGCCTACGTCGCTCACCAGGTAAATCCTGCGGCCATCGTCTTTCTCTTTATAGATGGCGTTGTTTTCATCTTTCAGGTCCCAGTTGTTGACCAGCGCCATCATCACGCGCAGCCCGTTCATCTCGCGGGTGCCGGTGAATGGATTGTGGTCCCACTTCCAGGTGCCTTCTTTTTTTGCCGCGCGATACTTCAGCCTCACGTTGCGCACCGTGCCGTTGGGATCGGCAACATTGCCGCCGCGCTTCAACTGCGGCATGCCCTGCACCTGCAGTTGCGGAAGAAAATAGTCATCGTCGGCGAAGTAGCCCACCGCCCACAGCAGGCGCACCGCCGCGGTTTCAGGCTGGGCCTCAACTCCGACCTTGGCCTTCCACGTTTCGCCGTTCCCGTCCTTCAGGTCGAATTTCGGATTCGAGCCCTTGGTGTCTTCCTCCACGAACGTCATGGGGCCGTGCGGCTCGTGCTCCTTGCCGCCGGGCCCGTCAAACAGGTCCCGCCCCTTGATGTCGCCGGGATCGTTCCACAAGTCCGCCACGCTCGGCGCCTTCTCGCCTTTATCTTTATGCTTGTGGGCCTTCTCGTCGGCGGACGCGTTTTCTTGCCCCCTCCTGTGCTTGTGCTCCTTCTGCGCCAGGGCCGGCGCAGACCACGCCATCATGAGCACCATGCAAAAAAGCGCCAGGAACCAGGCGCGGCGGAAAGTAGCTACTTTGGCTTCGGGTTTTTGCATCTTACTGGTATTCCGAGGCTTGCATTTGCGCCCTATATCAACTTTGGTGCAATGCGTGACCCTGAACTTAGATGCAGGCTGCTGCTGGCAGGTTAGGTGCGGCCTGCTGCGAAGCCGCAGGAGAGCTTCTTGGTACGACTGATTATTCAGCCGGGCGGTGGCATCAGCGCCCTGCTTAAGGCCATTGATGGTGCGCGCAAGCGCATCCAGGTCATGATTTTTCGTTTTGACCAGAAGGCCATCGAGCATGCCCTCACCCGCGCCGCCGAGCGCGGCGTCTTTGTGCATGCGCTCATCGCCTTCACCAACCGCGGCGGCGAAGAGCACCTCCGCGCCCTCGAGCAGCGCCTGCTCGATAAAGGCATCACCGTCGCCCGCACCGCCGACGACCTGGTTCGCTACCACGCCAAGTACATGATCGTCGATGATCGCGAGCTCTTCCTGCTCGCCTTCAACTTCACGCACCTGGATATCGAGCGCAGCCGCAGCGTCGGTATCGTCACCCGCGACGCTGCCCTGGTGCGCGAAGCGGCCAGGCTGTTCGAATGCGACGTCAAGCGCCTGCCCTACAAGTCTTCCTGCGCTCGCTTTGTGGTCAGTCCCACCAACTCGCGCGACACCCTGCTCAAGTTCATCTCCGATGCAAAAGAAGAGCTGCTCATCTATGACCCTGAGGTCAGCGATCGCGACCTGTTGCGCGCGCTGAAAGAGCGCTTTGATGCCGGCGTAAAAGTCGCAATTATCGGCAAATCCAGCAGCAAGGGTAAGAGCGCCGGCAAGGCCGCCGGCGCATTGCCCTGGCGCAAGCTCAACGGCATGCGGCTTCATCTGCGCGCCATCATCCGTGATGCCCAGGCAGTGTTCGTCGGCAGCCAGAGCCTGCGCAAGCTCGAACTCGATGCGCGCCGCGAAGCCGGCGTCGTTATTCGCGATGCCAAGGCAGCCGCTGCGCTGCGCAGCATGTTTCAAAAGGACTGGCGCTCAGCCAAACGGAGCAAGGAAATGGCAAAAAAGAATGCCCGCAAAGTGCCGGTCAAAAAGACGGCCAAGCGCGTCGCCAAGGTCATCGCCAACAAGCTGCCGGTGCGCCCCGTGGTCTCTCACGTCATCGAGATCATGCGCCAGGACCCCAACCTCAACCTGCATCCCAGCGAAGTTGAACAAACCGTGAAAGAAGCGGTGAAGGACGCGCTGAAAGATGCGGTGAAAGATGCCGCCAGGAAAGTCGTAAAGACCGTGGTCGAAGAGCAACTCTGAGTTTCGGCCTGGCGCCCGCTAGGCCGCTCGCCGCTTGGCCTGCAGCATGGCAAAGAATTCCTGCACCAGCTGCTTGTCCCACAGTCCGCGGTCGGCCTCAGCCAGCATCGTGGAATACGCCTCGGCGTGCGAGAGCGCCGGCTTGTAAGGCCGCGTGGTGCGCAGCGCGTCATACACATCCGCCACCTGGATCATGCGCGCCAGCAGCGGAATTTCTTCGCCTCTCAGGCCATCAGGATAGCCCGAACCATCCCAATGTTCGTGGTGGTTGCGGATGATGGGCAGCACGTGGCGCAGAGACTTCAGCGGCTTGCAAATCGCTTCGCCGGTCAATGGATGTTGCCGCATCAGCCGCCATTCGTCGGCCGTCAGGTTCGAGCCTTTCTTCAGCACTGCGTCGGGAATCACAATTTTTCCCAGGTCGTGCAGCACGCCTCCGCGCCGCAGCGCCACAATGTCGTGCTCCGGCAGGCCAAGGTATTGGCCCAGGCTCGACGCGTAACTTGCCAGGCGGTCGCAGTGGCCTTCCGTGTAGGGGTCGCGCGCTTCAACGCTGAGCGCCAGCGTGAACAGCACCGCCTCAACGTTTTCCAGCTCGTCGGTAAAATCCTTCAGCTTGAGCAATGAGGTGACGCGGGCAAACAGCTCCTCGGGGTAAATCGGCTTGCTCAGGAACTCGTCGGCGCCGGCTTCAATGCCCTGCACGCGGTCCTGCCGGTCGCTCAGGCCCGTAATGATGACCACCGGGATCAGCCGGGTTTGCGGGTCAGCCTTCAGCTTGTGGCAAAGCTCGTAGCCGGAGCGGCCCGGCATCACCACGTCAAGCAGGACGAGGTCAGGGAATTTTTGGGCGATGGCGCGCTCCGCCGCGTCGGCGTCTTCGGCGCATACCACTTCGTAGCCGCGCGAGAGCAGCAACTCGCGCATCAGCATGCGGTTGTCGTCGTTGTCTTCGACAATCAGGATGCGCGACGCACGCCGCCGCTGGCCTGCCTTTTCAGGCCCGTGATCGCCTGCTGGCGCGAGCGGGTTTGCCATCATTGGGTCGGAGTCAGCAGGTAGGAAAAAGGGTTGCATGCAGCCAGCCGGACGCGAGCAGTTTACTGCGCCCGCCCCGGCCGCGTGCCACTGTGAATTTCAAGGAAAAACGGGCGCAATCTTTGGCCCTGCGCTCCTGCGCCTGCCGCCGCGTTTCATTTGCGGGAGGCTTCTCTGGCCACGCTGCGCTTTACCGCGTGGGAGCGGCAACTGCCGGCGTGCCGATGGCCTGCCGAGGCAGCGCGCCTGAATCGAGCGTTCGCCCATCGCCCGCGATCACCTGGAAATAAAACTTGTCGTTGGTAATCTCGATCAGCATGAACGATTGGTCCATATCTTCGCCCACTTCCATCTCCGTGTTCTTGCGCAGGTCGTGGCGTCGAAGCTGGCCGGAATCGCCCTCCACAAAGTAATAAATCCCGGCTTGCGGTTTGAGCCGCTCATACACGTGGTCATGCCCTGAGAGCACCACGTTCACGTGGTAAAGCTCGAACAGCGGCTGCAGGCGCGCCCGCAAATCCAGGTCGGAGCCGTGCGTCTTCGCGTCCGAATAGAGCGGGTGATGGAAGTAGGCAATCTTCCACTTCGCCTTTGAATCGTGCAACTGCTTCGTCA
>JAJPJZ010000256.1 GCA_021323935.1 Terriglobia bacterium
CAGGGCAGGCGCCCACGGCAGCGTCGCATTCGTCGAACGTGATGAACAGCATTCCGTCGCCTCCCGCCTGGAACGCCTGGCTCTGAAGCACCGGCGCCACCGAAGTAGAAAGAAACGTGTCAGCCGCGGCCAGCGTGCCATCGTGCGCATCGTGCAGCAGATCGGGAACAATGATGGAGTAATTGGGCAACTGGTTCGCCGCCACGTCGGTGGCGAACTCGGTGAACGGCACGATGTTCTGCTGCAGCTGCGTGCTGTTGATGACGTCAGAATAAAAAACCGCCGGATTGTGCCGCGCTACGTAGGGGTAAGGGTTGGCGCTGGCGGCGGCGGAGTTGCTGGCGTAGCCCACCGACGGCAGCGACTGCGCGTACACCTTCCACGTCAGGCCGGCTTTGTCGAGCTCGCGGAAGATGTTGTCATCGGTGATGGGCGCGGTGCACGCCGAACCGCTGCAGCCAAAATCGTTGGATCCGGCCGGCAGCGTGCAGTTCTTTGCGTTATGGCAACTGCCGGAGGAGAGCCAAAGGTAATCCATCAGCGAGCCGGCATTGTCGGCGTGGTAGTTGGTGGCATAGCCGTACCGGTTGCCCTGCGCAACCAGCCAGGGCATCTGCGCAAGCACCTCGGAATAGCTGTGGTTTTCCTCAATCACCAGGATCACGTGCGCCGAATGCGGGATGCCGGAAGGCGGAAGCGGCGCCGGCGTGGGAGCTGGCGCGGGGGTCGGGGTCGGCGTGGGGGTCGGAGTTGGCGTCGGAGTAGGCGTGGGCGCCGGAGTTGTGGTCGTGGTTGTCGGAGCCGGATTGCCGGTTGTGGCCGGCGAAACCGCACTGGCCGTCGTGGCGGTCGAGCGCGCCGTGGCCCCACAGCCTGCCAGCATGAACGCTGCCGCCGACCAAACACTCATCAGAACCAAGCGAACAATACCGCTGTTGCGAGAAATCAAACCGGCCTCCACAGAGTTAATCGAGGCCAGTAAACCATCTACTCTCGCCGTGGGTGATCAGGCAAGGCACCTATTCGCCGCACCAAACTACCCGCATACGCAGGTAATCCTTCTAAGGCGCGGCTTGGGCGCGCCGCATGTTTCCTCGGTTGAATTCGATTTTTCGCCGGAGATGAATCGCCGCGCCGGCCGCGCCGCTGCCGCTACAGGCGAAGCGCTGCGCGCATCAGCTCAGTGGATGGTCTTGGTCTTGCGGCCCATGTAGTCCATCAGCAGGTATTGGCCGAGCGTGTAGGGAGTAGTGAAGTAGGCTTTGCCGCGGCACATTTCTGTGACTTTCTGCACGAACTGCACCAGCCCCAGGTCAGAAGCCAGCATGAACGTGTTGATCAGAATTCCCGAGCGCTTGCACTTTGAAACCTCCTGCAGCGTCTCGCTCACCACCAGCGGATCGAGCCCGAACGCGTTCTTGTAGATTCTGCCGTCTTCAAGTGTCAGCGCCGAAGGCTTGCCGTCGGTGATCATCACAATCTGCTTCATGTCTTTGTTCTGCCGCTGCAATATGCGCTGCGCCACGCGCAGGCCTTCGCGCGTGTTGGTGTAATAGGGCCCGACCTTTACGCGCGCCAGTTGCGAGAGCGGCATCTCTTCTGCCGAATCGTGGAACAGCACCAGCGCCAGCGAGTCGCCGGGATATTGCGTGCGGATTAAGTGGGTCAGCGCCATCGCCACTTTTTTTGCCGGCGTGAAGCGGTCTTCGCCATACAGGATCATGGAATGCGAGCAATCCAGCATCAGCACGGTCGCGCACGATGACTGGTACTCGCATTGATGCACCTGCAAATCCGTGTATTCGAGGTTCAGCGGCAGCCCCAGGCCTTCCCGCTGGATGGCTTTTGAAAGCGTCGCCGTGATGTCCAGGTTCAACGTGTCGCCGAACTCGTAGGCGCGCGAAGCGCCGCTGGCTTCAACGCCAGTTGCCATGTCGCGCGTATCATGCCTGCCGAACTGCGATTTGCCCAGCGACCCCAGCAGGTCGCGCAGCGTCTTGAAGCCCAAAAAATCCAGGCTCTTGTCGGTGATCTCAAACCGCGCCCGCGCTTCGTTGCGCCCAATCTGCCCCGCGCCCGATGGCCGGGCAGGATCGTGCGGCGGCGAAATCGAGATGTAGTCTTCCCGCTCCATGCGCTCGATGAGCTGCTCGATCAGCTCCTCCATCTCGCCCGACATCTGCATCTGCTCAAGCTGTTCCCGCATGCGCTCGTCAAATTCGTCAGCCGACATCAGCGCCTGCTCAATCGCCTGCTTCAGCTCGTCGAGGGTCTGCTCATCGGGAAGCTGATAAAACTCCAGGAACTCGCGCTGAAAGCCGCTCTGCAGCAGGTAGTCGGAGAGCGCCTGCAGCAGGTCCTCCATGCTCATTTCGTTGGCGATGTCAGGAACGTACTTGCTGTACCGCACAAACTTCATGCCGTAAGTGTACTCCGGCAGGATCGCGTGGTTCCGGGCGCAATCCCCCGCAATGGCGGCCGGCCGACGCTCGGTTTCGGAGGGCAGGCGCGTCATCGCTGACGTGTAATGCGCCAGAGCATCGGCTTCAGCCTGCGCGCATTAGCGCCTCTCAAACCACATCCGACGGGCCTGTTACGCTGTACAGCGTCACCGGTCCTGCCAACGGCAACACGCAAATTAAGTACGCTCCCAATGGCAATGTCACCGGCGTAAACGACACCGTCAACGGCAACTGGACCTATACCTACGACGACTTCAATCGTCTGAGCACAGCGCAGAAGAGCTCGAGCGAGGGCTGCAGTTGGACGTACGACCGGTTC
>JAJPJZ010000224.1 GCA_021323935.1 Terriglobia bacterium
ACCGCGGCGCCATTTACAATCGGCAGAATGTCGCGACCGGCAGAGTTGCAAAGCGCGCGCACATCGCTCGAAGCCATTGCGGCTGACCTGGTGCGCTCGGCCGGGCCGGATGAGGCGCCCGGGCTGGTGTGGCCGCTGGTGTGCGGCGCCGCCGTAGGCGCGCGCACTCGCGTGCTCGGCTACGCGCAAGGCATCCTTCGCGTGGAAGTGCCTGACTCAACCTGGCGTGCGCAGCTTGGCGCGTTTGCCCCACAATACGTCAAGAGCTTTGCCCGCATCCTGCCTGCTGCCGGCATCGAACGCGTAGAGTTCGTGGCGGCCGCAACCAGGTAAGAGCGCGGAGCAGCAGGCGCATGGAGACACTGGCGCGCCCGGCAGTTCGAAAAATTTATGGCCGACGAAAAAGAGATCGCAATTCCTCCCGGTGTGCTTGATGATCCTGAGCGGCGCGAAATGCTGCGCGCATGGGTGGCGCACGAAGGGCTGCACTGCACGCTGAACATGGGGCAGTGGGGCGAACGCGAGGCGACGGGTTGGGGCGTCCTGCTCAGCGACGTGGCCCGCCACGTGGCCAACGCTCTGCACGAATCGAGCGGCCTCGATGTAAGCGACCTGCTGGAGCACATCAAAGACGTATTCAACGATGAGCTCGATGAGCCGGCGCCGCCGTCATCCGGCGGCTTCATCCAGATCCAGTGAAGATCGAATTCTGAGCGCACACGCAGCGCGCCGCTCCACCGGTGCGAGCAGCGCGCGCTTGAGCGCCGCTAATTTTGCCGCAGCGCCTGGATGGGATCGACGCGCGCCGCCCGGATTGCCGGGATGTAGCAGGCGAGCAGCGCAATTATTGCCAGGCAGACCGGCGCGGCCACGTACACTGCCGGGTCGTTCGGACCGACGGCGTGCAGCGAGCTGGCCAGCACCCGGCGCGCGGCAAACGCGCCAAAGATGCCCAGCGCAAACCCCAGCACCACCAGCCGCGAGCCTTGCCCCAGCACCAGGCCCACGACGTTTTGCCGGGTCGCGCCCAGCGAAATCCGGATGCCGATTTCGCGCGTGCGTTGCGTCACCAGGTAGGAGAGCACGCCATAAATTCCCACCGCCGCGAGCAACAGCGCCAGCCCGGCAAAAATGCCCAGCAGCGTGGCCATGAATTCTTCGCCGGCAACATTCTGATTGATGACCTGCTGCATGGTGCGAATGCGATAGAGCGGCAGGCCTGAGCTCATTTGGCTGACGATCTGCCTGACCGGTGCGGTCAGGGTTTCGGGAGGGACATCGGTGTGCAGCACCAACGTCAGGTTGCGCCCGCTGTACACCGTGTAATTTTCAGGGATCACCTTCTGCGTCACGTCCCATTGCTTCACGTCGCCCACTACGCCGATCACCTGGCGCCACGGCCCGTTGGCACCCTGGCCATACATTTGGCCGATCGGGTCCTGATGCGGCCAGAACAGCCGCGCCATGGTCTGGTTGACCAGCACGGGGTAAATGATGGCATTGGTAAGGTCCGCGCGCGGCTGCGACTTGTCGTCGCCGCCGGCCTGGGAATTCTGCCCCGAGAACAATTCGCGTTCGCGATCTTTGGTGGCGCGCGAATCGGCTACATCTTTTTCCGTGAAGTCGCGGCCCGCGACGATGGGAATGCCCATGGTATGGAAATAGCCGGGCATGATGTCGTGATATTCCACCAGCAGGTCTTCGCCGAAGTTATCGGTCTGGCCGCGGCGCTTGAAGCTGCCATTGGAGCCGCCTTCGAGCGGCAGGTGGTCGGTGATGGCGGCGGATTCAACGCCCGGCAGCTTGCGCGCGCGTTCAGCCAGCGCATCGATGAAGGCGTATTGCTGTTGCGGCGTGCTGTATTGCTGCCGGGGAAGCTCGATGGCGCCGGTCCAGACGTTCTCAGCCCGCACGCCAATGCCGCCGGCGCGCAGCCGCAGGAAATCTTTCAGCAGCAGGCCGGCTGAAATCAGCAGCAGCACAGACAGCGCGACCTCCGTGACCACCAGCGCGTTCGAGGTGAAACGCCGGCTGCGGTTGGGGCTTGAGGAACTGCCGGCGCCGCCGCGCAGCTCGTCGTTAAATTGCGAGCGTGAAGTTTGCATTGCCGGGAACATTCCAAACAGCAGGCCGGCTAACGTTGCCAGCAGCAGCGTGAAAGCCAGCACCGGCAGGTTGACCTGCACCGGGTTGGTGGCCGGCAGTTGCAGGCTCTTGGCGGCCAGCATCAATTTAATTCCGCCCCAGGCAAGCACCAGCCCGAGCGCTGCGCCAATCGCAGCCAGCAGCACGCTTTCGGTAAGCAGTTGGCGAATCAGGCGCGGGCGCGGCGCGCCCAGCGCCGAGCGGATTGCCATTTCCTTCTGCCGCGCCACCGAACGCGAGAGCAGAAGGTTGGCGACGTTGGCGCAGGCGATCAGCAGAACCAGCGCAACCGCCCACAACATCATGACCAGGCCATCGCGCGAGCGGTGCACCATGTCTTCCTGCAGGGGAACCACGTAAGCGCCGACTTTGTGGTTCGAGCCCGGATACTGCTGCTCCAGCCGCGAGGCAATCAGCGAGAGCTCGGTTTGTGCCTGCTGCACCGTGGCGCCCGGCTTCAACCTGCCGATGGCGGCGGCCCAGTGCGTGCCGCGCGGATTCAAGCTTTTGCTGTCCATGTCCTGCGGCACCCAGAGCTGCGCGCTGCTGGGGTAAGCGAAGGTCGGCGGCATGACGCCCACGATGGTGTACTTCTCGCTGTTGAGCTCAACCTGGCGATTGATGACGCTGGGGTCGCCGGCAAAGTGCGTCTGCCACAAGCCATAGCTCAGGATGGCAACGTGGTCTGCCCCGGGCTCATCTTCGCCCGCGGCCCAGGTGCGGCCCAGCATGGCGCGCTGGCCGAGCAGCGAGAAGAAGTTCGCTTCCGTGTGGGTCACGTGCATGCGCTCAGGCACGCCGACATCGTTCAGGTTCATGTCGGGAAACGTGGAGTAAAGCGCCATGTCCTGGAAGCTTTTGGCTTGCGTTTTCCAATCCAGGAAGTCGGGGCCGGCAAACGGATAATGCCCGGGCGCGCCTTCCGTCTCGTACAGCCGCACCAGCTGGCCGGGATTATGGAAGGGCAGCGGCCGCAGCAGCACCGCATCAACAATGCTGAAAATTGCGGTGTTGGCGCCGATGCCGAGCGCCAGCGTAATGACGGCTACCAGCGTGACGCCGCGCGTCTTCAGCAGATTGCGAAACCCGAAGCGAAGGTCTTGCCAGATGGTTTCCACGGTGCACTCCTGGGGAAGGGAAATACGGAGCCGTGCCCGACTGCAAGGCGCCCAGTATTTTGGACGATGCCGAGTGCTGATGGTTAGCCGTGTGACGGCAGCACAGGCCGGCGAAGCGAATTAACGCGGCGGCGGGAGTTGCCAGTATCGTTCGCCGGCGCAGCCACGGCACAGCACCCGCTCGCCGCGCCGCACCTCGCGGGCGAAGCTGATGCTCTCTCCGCACTCCTGGCATGCGACGCGCGCGCCTTTGTAGCCGGGAAGGTCTTCGGCACCAAGCTGCACGCGAACCTCTGAGAAATCGAACAGCTCGTCGTCGCGCATCTCGCGATAAGCGCGCATCTGCTGCTGATTGCGATCGACAATCTCAGGATGCAGGCGGCCGGCAGCTTCCTTCGACGATTCCTTTGCGCTCACGCGCACGGCGCGGCCGGTCTCAACGTCGCAGAACGTGGCCGCGGCCTTGCCCCAATCGCGAAACTTGAGCGCGCGCTTGCCCAGGCGGCAGCCCGTCACTACGGCGACGGCATCCGCCAGGCAGCGGTCAATTTCAACGAACGTCACCAGCCGCTTGCGGTCGCTGCCTTTTGGATCGGCGATGCCCAGCCGCTCCAGGCCCGCCATCGCCATCCTGACGCCGAGGACCTGGCCGGCGCACAAGTGCCCGTGCGCCTGCTCAGCTTCACAAAGCAAGGCGTTCAGATCAGCCATGAATCCAGATTACTCCCTGCGCTGGCGCGCGGGCGAGATGCACGGCCGCCTCAGCTGGCAAACCTGGTGAAGGAGCGCGGCGGCCACATGCTTACTGCAGCGAAACCGGAACCACCACGGAGTGAATCACCGATCCATAGGCGGGGCCGCTGGCGGAGCCAACCCAGCCCTGCACCACCACCGCAACGCTTGCGATATTCAGCGTGGCGGATTGCGAACCGCCGCCGCTCGATGCGCTGATGGTCACGGCCGAAGGCGTGGTGACCGCTTTTGTCGATACCGTGAACGTCGCCGTGGTGGCGCCGGCCGCCACCGTTACGCCTGAAGGCACGGTGGCCAGCGGGCTGCTTGAAGAAAGCGTGACCGTTGTTCCGCTCGAAGGCGCCGCCGAAGCCAGCGTCACGGTGCCGGTGGTGGTGGCCGTGCCGATTACGCCGCTCGGGCTCACCGTGACCGAAGCCACGGCCGGCGAAGTGCTGGTGGAAGTTGAAGTCGAGGTATTGTTGTTGGCGCTGCTGCTGCCGCCTCCGCCGCAACTTACCAGGATGCCGAGGGCGGCCAGCGTGAGCATGCTCATCACGATGGCGGCAGTTTTCCGGTTCCTGCGCTTGCGCGCTGCGGCCGCTGTTCCGCCGCAAAATACCACGGCGCTGATGCCCGTCCAGGCCAGCGACCACGGCGCATGCAACGGCGGCTGAGGCCGCAGGCTGCTCACCTGGCTGGCTGCCGAAACCGTAAACGTCATGGGAACGCCCGGCGTCGCTACCGACGCCGAAGGCGTGCAGGTCATGCCGGTTACGTTTTGCGCGTCGCCTCCGCCGCCCACAAAGCAGCTCACGTTGATGGGCGAAGTGAACGAACCGCTCACGTTAAACGTGGCTTGGAAATTCGCAGCCGAACCGCCTCGCGTCACCGGCAAAGTGGAGGGCTGACCGTTGATTGAAAAATCGCCCGCCGGCGCCGGCGCGCTGTTGGCGTTGTTGGCCAGCTCATACACCACCTTGAACGCGTCAACCGAACCGAGCCCCGTTACCTGGTCATAGCCCACGCCCGCGCTGTAGCCGAACGTGCCTGACGGAGGGCAGTTCAGGGCTGTGTTTTTTGAATTGGGGCTGCCGGGCGTGCAAGGGACCTGGTTGTTTCCTGAAGTGATGTCGTGGAACGCCTGATCGCTGGTGCGCGTGGCCAGGCTGTAGAGCGCAGGGTTGATGTTGCCCTGGCTGTTGACCCACGTGTTGTGAACGGAATCGAAGTGGGCGCCGCTCATCTGGTTGAGCAGCACAACCATCGCCGCGAATGTGGGCACGCCGGCAGAGGTGCCGCCCACCGGCGACAAGTTCTGGTTGCTGTCGCGGAAGCCATTGGCGCAACTGCCGTTGGTGCAGGTAAGCAGGCCGCCTTCATTCGGCCCGGCGCCGGCCAGCATGGCGATATCGGGCGCGTAGCGCGCATTGCCGCCCGGCATTCCGATTCCGCCTGCGCTGGTGAAAGATTGCTGGTACGCGGGCTTGGCAAACACCGTGCTGAACCCGCCGCCGCTTTCGGAGAACCCTCCCTGCGACTGCGTCTCGTTCCAGGCCACTTCCGGAATGTAGCCCAGCGCCGAGCCATTCAGGCTGTTGTTGCCGGCGTTCCAAAAACTGGAGTTGTTGCTGGAAGCATTGAACTGCGTGCCTCCTACCGAGGTCACCGACGGGCTCGCGCCCGGCACATCGATCGACAAGCCCTGCGTCGCCGGGATGGTGTTTTGGTTCGGGGAGCCGCTCGGATTGGCCACGCCCGCATCGCAATCGGCGGCGCCGCTGTCACCCGCCGGACCCACGATCGTGATGCCCTGCGCGTTAGCCTTTTG
>JAJPJZ010000187.1 GCA_021323935.1 Terriglobia bacterium
AGCGTGCCGATTTTTGCCGGCCCAGCGGCGAAGGCGCGGAAACCCAGGTCGCCGGGAGTGAAGTAAAACTTTTCGTAGTAAAGCGGGTCATCGGGAATGTGCATCTTGCGGTAGAGCCCGATCATGGCGCCGTCGCTGCCGATGGTGGCTGCCGTGTTGTGATAGATGCCGGGCGCGCGGCGCTCGAATACGCTTGCAATCACAACCGCGCCCGCCGCGCGTGCCGCCTCTGAAATGGCCTGAGTCGTAGGCCCGGGAATCGCCTCGGCCAGATCAAACAGCGCTGCATCTTCGCGCTGGCAAAAATATTGCGTGCGGAACAATTCCGGCAGGCAGATGACCTTTGCCCCTCGCGCCGCCGCCTCGCGCACGCGCTCGATGGCGGTGCGCAGGTTGGCGTCGGGATCGGGCCCGCACGCCATTTGAATCAAGCCGATTTTGAATGTGTTCGCCACAACAATGAAAAAGCCGGCGGCCGATGGCCGACGGCCCAGCGTCAATGCAACTTCACTCAGTGAAAAATCAGCACAGCCGACGCAATTACCGTCGTCCACAAGCCGCGCTTGTCGCCCACCGCCGACTGCGTAACGTTCATGGTCCTCACAATGCGGCCCGACATGCGATAGACCTCTTTCTTCTCGTCCCAGGAACGATCGGGATCGAACTCCACGTTCAGGGTCGTCGCCAGCATCTCAGCCGCGAGTTCTTCTGCGTAATCGCCCGCCACATCGTCGGTTTCGCCGAATGAGTGATGCTCGCTCATGTAGCCGTAGGTGCCGCGATCGGCCGGAATCGCAACTCCGATGCTCGAAGCCATCAAACGGTGCGCCTCGCGGGTCGAATTCTCTGCCACCACCGCGAACACCACCTCGCCGGGATCGAGCGCCTTCAGGCCGAGCGAGCGCGGAATGAGCTTGCAGTTGGGCGGAAAGATAGAGGAAACGCGGACCAGGTTCTGCGCGGCGATGCCGGCGTCCCGAAGCGCCAGCTCAAAGGACGTTAACCGCTCTTTGTGCTTTCCCACACCCTTGGTGAGGAAAATGCGCTTGGGAACCATCTCTTTTGCCAATTCGGAAAGCCCTCCGCCAGCATAAAAATCGGTAGGAACTTCAGAAAATAACACACGCGCCGAATTGTGCGAGGAAAAAGTGCAGGAAGAAATCGGGCTTTTCTGGATCGGCCTCTCCGGCCAGGAGCGTCTCAGCTGCGGACTACTTCTTCTGGCGTTCGGCTCGTCGCGCGCTGGCCCATCCCGGCTTGTTTGCCTGCCGCCCGCGCGCTACCGCCAGCGAATCGGCGGGCACATCTTCCGTGATGCACGAAGCCGCGCCCACGTAAGCGCCGGCGCCGATCTTCACCGGCGCTACCAGCGTGCTGTCGCTGCCGATGAATGCGCCGTCTTCAATAACAGTGCGGTGTTTGTTCACACCGTCATAGTTGCACGTAATGGTGCCGGCGCCCACATTCACGCCTTCACCAATCTGCGCGTCGCCCAGGTAAGAAAGGTGATTGGCCTTGGCGCCGCGTCCCAGGCGGGTCTTCTTGGTTTCAACAAAGTTGCCGACGTGCGCGCCCTCGCCGATCTCGCTTTCCGGCCGCAGGTGCGAATAAGGCCCGAGATGCGCGCCGCGCGCCACGCGCGAATCCGTAAGGATGCAGCCGGGTCGCACCGTCACGCCCTCCGCAATTTCGGAGCCGCTGATTACGCAATATGACTGGATGTGGCAGTCGGCGCCCACTTTGGTACCGCGCAGCAACTGCACGAATGGCTCAATGACGGTGTCCTGCCCGACTTGCACGTCGGCATCAATCACGGCAGTTTCGGGCCGATAAATGGTCACGCCTTCAGCCATCAGCCGCAGGCAGGTGCGCCGGCGCTCGGCGGCATCGAGCTGCGCCAGCTCGGCGCGACTGTTCACGCCGAGCACTTCAGTCGCGCTCTCCGCCGGCACCGCAACCACGCGGTATCTGCGCTTGCTCAGGATGCCGGCCATATCGGTAAGGTAAAACTCGCCGGCCGCGTTTTTGTCTGAAAGCTCGCCGATGTGCTGCAGCAGCGGCGGCAGGCGGAAACAATAAATGCCTGAGTTGATTTCGCGAATCGCGAGCTGGTCGGGCGAGAGCATTTTTTGCTCAACAATAGCCGTCACTTCGTCGGTCGGCTCGCCATTGCGCGTTGCGCGAATGATGCGGCCGTAACCGGTGGGATCGTCAGGCTCCGCGCTCAGCAGCGTGATGTCAGCGCCGCGCTCGAGGTGGACGTCACGGAGCCGCTGCAGGGTTTGCGGCCGCAGCAGCGGCGCATCGCCCACCAGCACGAGCGCGTGCTCGTAGCCGGCAAGCGCAGGCGCGGCGCAACGCACGGCGTCGCCCGTGCCGCGCTGCTCGCGCTGTTCTACGAACTTGACGCCGGTTGCCGCCACCGCTGTGCGCACCCGCTCGGCTTCGTGGCCGATGACCACAACCGTATCGGCAGGCGGGGCGACAGCCGCAGTCGAGGCGATCACGTGTTCCAGCAGAGTGCGTCCGCCGATTTTGTGCAGCACCTTGGGCACCCGCGACTTCAGCCGCGTGCCCTTGCCGGCAGCCAGGATCACGACTGCAAAACGGCCCTGCTCTGGAGCTCCTGCTTTCGCCATGGTCTTGATATTAGCAGCCACCGTGCGCGCTCATCGCGCCGCGGAATGGAGCGTGGGTGCGCGGTTTGCGATGTGATCGGCAGCAATCTGCAGCGCGTCATGCGCGATGCGGTCGCTGGCGTGTCGCGCCACATTGCCTTGATCGCCTTCATCCAGGTAATTGCCTTCAATCACCTTCACTCTCAGTGCCCGAATCGCTTCGGCATCTATGGCAATCGGCGTAGCGCCTTCAGCAGCATATTTCGCTTTGAGCTCCTCGCTGAGCGGCGCGGTATTGACCAGCGCATATCCGAACAGTTCGCGCCCGGCATATTGCCTCAAAACCTTAAGGTGGTCAGAAGCCGTGAGCCCAAGGCTCTCGTTGGCCTGCGTCATCAGGTTGCAGATGAATATCTTTACCGCGCTGGAATCCGCAATCGCCTCCGGCACGCCCTGCACGAGCAGATTCGTGGCCAGGCTGGTGAACAGGGAACCCGGGCCGATGGTGATCAGGTCAGCCTCGGCGAGCGCTTTGAGAGTTTGCGGAAGCGGCTGCGCGTCCGGCGGAAGGAGCTCGAGCTGCACAATTCTTCGCGGGCTCGCCGTGATCCGCGTTTCGCCGTGGACCACGCTGCCGTCATCCATCTTCGCCGCCAGCCTTACGTTGGCCGCCGTCGCAGGGAAGATCCGTCCCCGCGTTGCCAGGATTGCCGACGAGAGCTTCACCGCCTCAGGGAAGTCTCCGGTCAGATCGGTCAATGCCGCCAGGAAAAGATTGCCGAAGCTGTGCCCCACCAGGCCTTCGCCGCTGGCAAAGCGATAGCGGAAGAGGCGGGAAAGCAGTGCCTCATCTTCAGAGAGGGCTACCAGGCAGTTGCGAATGTCGCCGGGAGGCAGAATGTTGAATTCTTCGCGCAGCCGCCCGCTGGAGCCGCCATCATCCGTGACCGTAACGACAGCCGTGAGTTCAGCGATTGCAGGTGACTGCTCCTGACGCGCGCCCGGCGACCACGGGGTGTGCGAAGGCGCAACCACGTAGCGCTTGAGGCCTTTGAGGAGCGTGGAAAGGCCGGTGCCGCCGCCAATCGCAACCACGCGCAGCGGCCTGGCGGTTGCGTGTGTCGCCTGCCGCCCTGATTGCAGGGATGAATTTCCCATCGGCTGCTAGGTCCGTCGAGGGCGCAGGCCGACGCTGTCGCCTGTGGATTCCGGGTAGAGCAGCTCGGTGAAGCGCGGATCGTCAAAGAGTCCCTGGAAATCCGTATCGTTGCGCGCCTGGATCCGGTTTGCCGGGTTCAGCCTGATTGCCTGCTCCAGGTTCTTCATGGCTTCCATGGCGTGGCCCTGCAGCGCATCAAGCGCGGCCAAGCCATACCAGACGTAGTCAGCATTGGGATGCTGCTTTTGCAGCCGGTCAAGGTGGTTGCGCGCGCCTTCGTAATCGCCGGAATTGCTCAAGGAGATGGCGTAGTCGTAATGCTCTTCCGGTGACTTGAACGTAGTGCTTACCCGGTTCAGGTTCTGGTTGCAGATGTTCAGGTGCATGGCGGCGCGATCAGCCAGCTCTTTGCTGGGGCCGCCAACAACCTTTTCAAACAATGCCTTGGCCTTTTCGAACTTGCGTTCGTGCAGCGACTTCAGGCCGGCCTCATAGCTCTGTACGGTTTGTTGCAGGCGAGGGTCCTGCGCCAGCGCCGGCTTTTGCGGAGGGTGGTTGGGCATCTTCACTAAACGTCCGCTCGGCATAACAGTACGTGCTTTGTTGGGTTTCGCAGCCTTGCTCGTTGGTTTTGCTGCGGGTTTTTTCTTCATTCGCCGGCCTTTCCTGCGCCCGCCGGGCTTGGCTGGAGGCGAGCGCCAGGCGAAGCCCTTATACCGGCAACCATACCATGCGTCAACTACCCGCGTGCCGCGGGCCTCAGAGGTGAAAGTTCAGGGCTTGGTTTTCAACTTCCGGGTTGCTGCGCGGCCTGCGCAGGAATCTAATACCAGCAGCATTCATTTTACCTCGAATTCCAAAATGCTTCGAGGTGTGGCGACGCTGCTAAGATGAACTAGGCAACATGGCTGAAGATTCAGAGACCCAGTTTACTTCGAACCCGCCGCAATGTTGCGTGGAAGCGCCCGCTGCCGCTTCGGCCGAAGGCCTGCCGGTTGCTGCCAAAGCCCGGCCGATTTTGAGTTCGTGGCTGCGCGATTTCCTGGTGTCGCTTGGAATTTCGGCCTTCATCATCATCTTCGTTTACCAGCCGGTGAAGGTCGAAGGGACCAGCATGATGCCCGAGCTGGCTGACCAGGAACGTATCTTCGTCAACAAGTTCGTTTACCGGCTCGAACCGATCTCCCGCGGCGACGTAATTGTCTTCCACTATCCGCTCGATCCCACCAAGAGCTTTATCAAGCGCGTGGTGGCGGTGGCCGGCGACCGCGTGCGCATTGACCAGGGCGTTTTGTACGTGAACCGCTCGCTGGTGCCGGAGCCGTACGTGCCGGCGCAGTTCCGCGATGAGCGCTCATACCCTGAAGTTGAAGTGCCGGCCGGCAGCTACTTTGTGCTGGGCGATCATCGCAGCCTCTCCAATGACAGCCGCGAGTTTGGCCCGGTGTCACAGGAGTATGTGTCGGGCAAGGCCGTTTTTGCCTACTGGCCTGTGGAGAAAGCCGGCCGATTGCGTTAAGCGCGTGTCTGCTCCTGCTTTTTCACTTTCACTGGCCGCCTGTGGTCGTAGAATCGTGCGCCGCAGGCAAAGCAGCGATAAGGCCGCCGGCTCACCATGCGCAGCAAGATGTGCTCAAACACCCCTCTGCGGCGGCTGCGATGAACTTCGGCAGCGCCGCAGTTCGGGCACAGGCGGACATGCATACGCTGTCCTCGTGTGGAAAAGTTGGGCGTCAATATAGCACAGGAATTTTGTTGGAGAGAACTTGGGCTGCGGGTATGATGCTCGGCAAGCGCGTCGTCGCAAGCGGCTGATAAAATCTTAGAAAATCCACTTCCCGGAGAAGCGATGCAGGCAGTCCTGGCGCTGGAGGATGGGCGTGTCTTCCGCGGCAAAGGCTATGGCGCGAGCGGTGATGCGCTCGGCGAAGTCGTTTTCAATACTTCCATCACCGGCTACCAGGAAATCTTCACCGATCCTTCCTATTCCGGGCAGATCGTGGTCCTGACCAATCCTGAAATCGGCAATTACGGCACCAATTCTGACGATAACGAGGCCGGCCATCCCTACATCGAAGGTCTGGTAGTGCGCGAGTTTTCGCGCATCAGTTCGAACTGGCGCTCCGAGCAGGTGGCCGACGAATACCTGCAGCGCTTCCGCGTGCCGGTCATCGCCGATATTGACACTCGCGCGCTGGTGCGGCACATCCGCGACCACGGCGTGATGCGCGGCATGATCTCAACCAGCGAGTTCGATCCCGAAAAGCTCATCGCCAGGGCCAGGTCCATTCGCAAGATGGATGGCACCGACCTGGCGCGCGTAGTCTCGACTAAAGAGAAATACGAGTGGCACAAAGGGCCTGTGAGCTTCGGCAGCGCGGCGGCCGATGAGCCTGCAAAGTTTCACGTGGTTGCGTATGACTACGGCATCAAGCACAACATCCTGCGAATGCTCAGGGGCGGATGTTGCCGCGTCACCGTGGTTCCGGCCGAAACCAGCGCCGCCGATGTGCTGTCCTTAAATCCTGACGGCGTGTTCCTCTCCAATGGCCCTGGCGATCCTGAGCCGTGCACTTACGCTCAGGAAAGCATTCGCGGATTGCTGGGCAAGGCGCCGGTGTTTGGAATTTGCCTCGGCCACCAACTGATCGGCCTCGCGCTGGGCGGCAAGACCTATAAGCTGAAGTTCGGCCATCACGGCGGCAATCATCCGGTGAAGCGGATGGCCAGCGGAAAAATCGAGATCACGGCGCACAACCACAATTTTGCCGTAGATCCCGACTCGCTGAAATCGAGCGATGTTGAGTTCACGCACCTCGACCTGAACGACAACACCCTGGAAGGCCTGCGCCATCGCTCACTGCCGCTGTTCAGCGTGCAATATCATCCCGAGGCCGCGCCGGGCCCGCACGATTCGCATTATTTGTTCAACGATTTTGCGAAGCTCATGGAGGAATGGAGAGGGAAGTGACCAATGCTGATTAGGCCCGCTTCGCCCCATGACGCCGCCGCGATTTACTCTTTACTGTGCGAGTCGGCACACGAGCAGGGTGGCGAGGAGAGCCTTTGCGCCTCCGAACAGAACCTGGTGCAGGATGGCTTTGGGCCTCAGCCCGCGTTCTGGGTACTGGTCGCGGAAGAAGAGGGCCGCGCCATCGGCCTGGCGCTTTACTTCTTCATCTACTCAACCTGGACGAGCCGGAAAGGCCTGTACCTCGAAGACCTGTACGTCAGGCCTGAATTTCGGCGCCGGGGAGTGGCGCGGCGGCTGATGCGCGCGCTGGCGCAAGCTGCCAAACAGAATGGCTGCGGAAGAATGATTTGGCTGGTGCTGCGCTCGAACCCTGCCGTTGGTTTTTACCAAGGCCTCGGCGCCGAAGCGCTCGAGCACTGGATGCCGATGCAAATGAAGCAACAGGAAATTGATTCTTTAACTGACTGACGATGCCACGCCGCAACGACATCTCTAAGATCCTGATTATCGGCTCCGGGCCCATTGTCATCGGCCAATCGGCCGAGTTCGATTACTCCGGCACGCAAGCCTGCAAGGCGCTGAAGGTCGAAGGTTATGAAGTCGTGCTGGTGAACTCGAACCCGGCCACGATCATGACCGATCCTGAAATGGCCGACCGCACCTATGTTGAGCCGCTCACGCGCCAGTACGTAGAAGACATCATCCGGGTTGAGGCTGAGAGCAACCGCGGCGGAACCTTCGCGCTGCTGCCCACGGTGGGTGGGCAAACCGCGCTGAACCTCGCGGTTGAGCTTTCAGATGGCGGCGTGCTTGAAAAGTACGGCGTCGAGCTGATCGGCGCTCAACTGCGCGCCATCAAGAAAGCCGAAGACCGGCTGCTGTTCAAAGACGCCATGACGCGCATCGGCCTCGATGTGCCGCGCTCCGCGCTGGTCAACAACCTGAAAGACGGTCTGGAATTCTCCGGCAAGATCGGTTTCCCCGTAATCATTCGCCCTTCGTTCACGCTCGGCGGCACGGGTGGCGGCATCGCCTACAACCGCGAAGAACTGGTCGATATCCTCTCGCGCGGGCTCGACCTTTCGCCCGTTCATGAAGTGTTGATTGAAGAATCAGTGCTGGGCTGGAAAGAGTTTGAGCTCGAGCTGATGCGCGACCTGGCCGACAACGTCATCGTGGTTTGCTCGATTGAAAATTTCGATCCCATGGGCGTCCACACCGGCGACAGCATTACAGTTGCGCCGGCGCAAACCCTGACCGATCGCGAATACCAGGCCATGCGTGACGCCGCCATCCAGGTTATCCGCGAAATCGGTGTCGAGACCGGCGGCTCAAACATTCAATTCGCCGTGGATCCGCATACCGGCCGCATGGTGGTCATTGAGATGAACCCGCGCGTGTCGCGTTCGTCGGCGCTGGCGTCGAAGGCCACCGGCTTCCCCATTGCAAAAATTGCCGCCAAACTCGCAGTGGGATACACGCTCGACGAGATTCCCAACGACATCACGCGGAAAACGCCGGCATGTTTTGAGCCGACGCTCGACTATGTAGTAGTCAAGATTCCGAAGTGGCAATTTGAAAAATTTCCCGGCGCCGACGAGCGACTCGGCCCACAGATGAAATCGGTGGGTGAGGTGATGGCGATCGGGCGGACATTCAAGGAAGCGCTGCTGAAGGGTGTGCGCTCGCTTGAAACCGGGAAACCCCTGGAAGCGGAAAAAATCGAGCCTCGCCTGCTGACGCAACGGCTGGTCACGCCGCATCCGGAGCGGCTGCAGTACATTCGCCACGCGCTCGGCTACGGCTACTCCGTGAAGCAGGTCGCCAAGCTCACCGGCGTCGATCCCTGGTTCCTGCAGCAGGTGAGCGACATCGCGGCTTTCCAGGCGGAACTTGAATCGAGCCGCGACGGCACCGCCGAAGGACTGCGCCAGGCCAAGCGCATGGGGTTCAGCGATGCACGCCTGGGCAAGCTGCTCATGGAGAACGGCCGCGGCGCTCCCGAACGCGTGCGCCAACTGCGCGCGCGCGAGGATGTTCGCCCGGTTTATAAGCGCGTGGACACCTGCGCCGCTGAATTTGAGAGCTTCACTCCCTATCTTTATTCCACTTATGAAGAAGAGGACGAAGCTGCGCCGACCGAGCGGCGAAAGATCATCATCCTGGGCAGCGGGCCCAATCGTATCGGCCAGGGCATTGAATTTGATTACTGCTGCTGCCACGCGTCTTTCGCACTGCGCGAAGACGGCTACGAAACTGTGATGGTCAACTGCAACCCGGAGACGGTTTCAACCGATTACGACACCAGCGACCGTTTGTATTTCGAGCCGCTCACCCTGGAAGACGTTCTCGCCGTGTATGAACACGAGGCCGCAAGCGGCGCGCCCATCGGCGTGATCGTGCAGTTCGGCGGGCAGACGCCGCTCAACCTGGCGCTGCCTCTGAAGGCCGCAGGCGTGCCGATTATCGGCACATCGCCTGAGTCCATCGACCTGGCGGAAGACCGCAAACGGTTCGGCAAGCTGCTCGAGGAGCTCGGAATTCCGCAGCCGCCCGGGGGCATGGCCACCAGCGTGGGAGAGGCGTTGGCGGCCGCCAACCGCGTCGGTTATCCCGTGCTGGTGCGGCCTTCTTACGTCCTGGGCGGCCGCGCCATGGTGATTGCGTTCGACGATCCGACCGTGATCCGTTATATGAACGAAGCGGTCGAATACTCACAGGACCGCCCTGTGCTGATCGATCATTTCCTTGAGGACGCAACCGAGATTGACGTGGATGCGCTGTGCGACGGCAAAGACGTCATCATCGGCGGAATCATGCAGCATATCGAGGAAGCCGGCATCCACTCGGGCGATTCATCGTGCGTGCTGCCGGCGGTCGATATTCCCGATCACGTACTGCGAACCATTCGCGAGTACACGTTCCGGCTGGCGCGTGCCCTGAACGTTATTGGCCTGGTGAACGTGCAGTACGCGGTACAGCGCGAAAAGGTGTATGTGATCGAGGTGAACCCTCGCGCCTCGCGTACCGTGCCCTACGTTTCCAAGGCCACGGGCGTTCCGCTGGCCAAGATTGCTGCGCGCCTGATGACCGGCCGCAAGCTGCGCGACCTTCTGGCTGAGCAGGTTGAACGCGCCAGCGAAAGCGGCTGCTACGGCCTTGAGACCGGCAGCTTTTATTACGTGAAATCGCCGGTATTCCCGTGGTCAAAGTTTCCCGGGGTCGATACGGTGCTGGGGCCGGAGATGAAGAGCACCGGCGAAGTGATGGGCGTTGCCGAGCAGTTTGGCGCCGCCTTCGCTAAGGCGCAGATTGCCGCCGGGCAAATGCTGCCCACCAGCGGCACAGCCTTTGTGAGCGTCAACGAACGCGACAAGCGCCACGTGGAGCAGATTGCGCGCATGCTGGTCGGCATGGGTTTTGACCTGGTGGCGACGCACGGCACCGCCGACGTGCTGGAACGCGCCGGCTTCCAGGTCGAGCGCGTGTTCAAGGTTGAGGAAGGCCGGCCCAACGTCGTCGATCTCATCAAGGGCGACAAGATTCATCTCATCATCAACACGCCGCAGGGGCCCGATCCTTTCTTTGACGAGAAGGCGATTCGGCGGGCCGCGGTGCTGCGGCGCATTCCCACCATCACCACGATTTCGGCGGCGCGCGCCGCAGTTGAGGGCATTGCCGCGCTGCAGCGGGGCGAACTCGCGGTGCATGCGCTGCAGGAATTGCATGCCCGCCGCGCTGCCGTGACCAGCTAGGTGCTATCCTCAGCTTTCGCGCGAATTGCCGCACCATGAGAGCGCCGTGCCTCCGCACTCCCGTACAGTTCCGGCCCAGGACGGCAAAACCCGCCACCCGCGCCGCATTGCGCTTGACGCGGTTCTGGAGCGGGTTGCCGTAAGCGATCGCCAGCGCGCGCTCACAAACCTGGCAGCAATTTCAGGCCGCGTCACCTCGGGCGTGATGGCGGTGTTGCCGTCGTTGCTTTCCGAGGTTCCCGATCCCGATGGCGCGCTGAACGGCCTGGAGCGTTTTACGGCGGCAGCACGACCGCAGACGCTGCGGCTTCTTGACCGCAATCCGCGCATCGTTCATTACCTGCTGGTTGTGTTCGGCTACAGCCCGTACCTGAGCGACACCTTGATCCAAAATCCGGAAGTGCTGAGCAGCTTTGCCCGGCGCGGCGAACTGGAGCGCTCACGCAGCGCCGAAGATTACCGCCTGGCCTTCGCAAATTTCTCAACCCAGGCGCTGGAGCGCGACCTCTCCCTGAAAATGGCGCGCTTTCGCCGGCGGCAATACATCGGCATCATGCTGCGTGACGTGCTCGGTGTGGCCACGCTCGCCGATACCACCGCTGAACTTTCAGCCCTGGCCGATGCGCTAATTGCAGAAGCGCTGCGCGTTGCGCAAGACGAGCTGGCCGCCCGCTACGGCGCTCCCGCCGGCCGCATGGCGGTGATTTCTCTGGGCAAGCTGGGCGGCAACGAACTGAATTACAGCTCTGATATCGATTTGCTGTTCATCTATGCCGGCGATCCGGGCGCGGCCTGCGGCGAGCTCAGCACGCGCGAATTCAACGTGAGGCTGGCGCAACGAACCAGCGAGTTGCTGGCGCTCATGACACCTGAAGGCCCCGTCTATCGCGTGGATTTGCGGCTGCGCCCGCGCGGATCAGAAGGCGAGCCGGCCATCGGCCTTGACCACGCCGTGAGCTACTACGCCGGCGAAGCGCACGATTGGGAGCTGCAGGCGATGATCAAGGCGCGCCACAGCGCGGGCGACGAAGGCGTCACTCAAGAATTCCTGGCGCGCATCGAGCCCTTCGTCTATCGGTCGTCGGTGAATTTTGCTGCGGTCGAAACGGCGCTGATTGCGCGGCGAAGAATGTCGCGCCGGAAAGCGGGAGGGCTGTGGGCGCGCACTGCTACTGCCGGCATTGACGTCAAAGTCGGCCGCGGCGGCATTCGCGATATCGAATTCCTGGCGCAGTGCCTGCAGCGCGTTTACGCCGGGCCTGAACCGTGGCTGCGCTCGCGCAGCACTCTTTTTGCATTGCAAAAGCTCAACGACAAGGGCCACCTTTCCGGCCATGACTACCACGAGCTCAGCAGCGCGTATGTGTTCCTGCGCACGGTGGAGCACAGGCTGCAACTGCGTCACGGTCAGCAGACGCACCGCATTCCTGAGCGCGTTGAGGATTGCGTCATTCTGGGCCGTTCGGTCCGCGCCGCGCTGGGAGATGAGCAGCCGGAACAAGTCTCGCGCATCGTCGCCGAGCGGATGGCGTCGGTTTCAGAGATCTACGCGCGCATCATTCATCAGCAGGAAAATCGTGACGCCGCTTCTGCCAGGTCACCAGGGTCGGATGCCGCGCCGCCGAGCGACGCCGGCGCAATCACGTCGTTCTCGCAGCTCCTGGGCCGGCTGCAGGCCGATTCGCCTGAAATCTACGCCGACGTCTGCGCAGTGGAGCTTTCTCCACACGGGCGGCGAAATTTGTTCCGCTTTTTTGCTTCCGGCATGACCAGCGCCGAGCGCTATGCTGCCGTGCTGGGGCATCCGCGGGGCGTGCAGCGGTCATTGCGCCTGTTTGAAACCAGCGATTTTGTGGCCGACGCGTTGGTGCGACATCCTGATGAAGTCGAGGCGCTCGAGGCCCTTCCGCCGCCGGAAGCAGCGCGGCTCGATGGCGACCGCGAGCCTTCACAGGAAAGCGGCGATCTCCCTCCGCGCGCCGGGCCGCCCATTCCGCGCGAGCAGTTGCTTGCTGCCGTCAGGCGGCAATACCGGCATCGCGTTGTGGCCGCGGCAGCGCAAGACCTGCTGGAGAACCGCGAAATCTTTGCGGCGCTGCGCGTCTGCTCGGCCAATGCGATCTTGATCATGCGTGCCGCGTTTTCAGCGATTGCCGGCCCCGCCGGCCTGGCCGTCTTCGCGCTGGGACGGCTTGGAACCCTGGAATTCGATTACGGTTCTGATGCCGACATCATTTTTGTTCACGACCCGCGCTTGCCGGTGGCCGAAGCCGCCGCGAGCGCCAGCGAGTTGGTGCAGGCGCTTTCCGCCTACACCACGGAAGGCGCGCTGTTTTCCGTTGATACCCGCTTGCGGCCGCGCGGCAGCGAAGGCGAGTTGGTGATCACGCCTGACGCGCTCGCCCAGTATTTCAGCCGGGAAGCGCAGCCCTGGGAGGCAATCAGCTACACCAAGCTCCGCTACGTCGCCGGCGATCGCGAACTGGCGCAGCAGGCGCGGCAACTGGTGTGGCAGCAGCTTCCGCGTTTTGCCGCAGCTCAAACGTTTCAAACCGACCTTCGCGAAATGCGCGCGCGGCTTGAGACCCGCGACAGCGGCCGCGCTGAAAAAAACTTCAAGACCTCGCCCGGCGGCACCTACGACGTCGATTTTGTTCTCGGCGCACTGCTGGTCACCCACGGCATCAGCGACCAACGCGCGAACTTGCGTGACAGCGCCATGCTGTTGCACGAACGCGGGCTGCTGAGCACGGCGCATCGTGACGTCCTGGTGCGTGGCGCCACCGTTTTGCGCGCGCTCGACCACGCCGCGCGCCTGGTGACGGGCCGGCCGCGGCGCTGGCTGCCGAATTCGGAGCGCCCGGCAGAAATCATTCTGCAGGTTGCCGCGGGCATGATTGGCGCTGACTGGCGCGCCATGAGGGCTGAAATTCCCGCCATTCTGCAAAGCGTTCGCAACGCCTATCACGAGCTGTTGCCGCCGCAGGCTGCGCGCCCGCACTCCAACAGCTAGGCCGGCGCCATTTATAATTGATGGTTTCCCCATGGCTTGTCTTTTCAGTTGGGAGGGCTCAACTCGCGATGCCAGCGCAGTTTAACGGGGTTCCGCTGCCCAGCAGCGGGGCGAAAATCGCCTACCGGAACAACAGCTTTATCGTGCCTGATAATCCGATCATTCCTTACATCGAAGGTGACGGCACCGGGCGCGACATCTGGCGCGCATCGCAACGCGTTTTCGATGCAGCCGTGGCCAAGAGCTACGCTGGAAAGCGCCGCGTGGTCTGGTATGAAGTGTTTGCCGGTGAAAAGGCTTTTCGCCAGTTCAACAATTGGCTTCCCGACGAAACCGTGGATGCCATCCGCGAACTGCGCGTCGCCATCAAAGGGCCGCTGACCACGCCGGTCGGCGGCGGAATTCGCTCGTTGAACGTTGCGCTGCGCCAGATCCTCGATCTCTACGCGTGCGTTCGCCCAGTCCGCTACTACCAGGGCGTGCCCTCGCCGGTGAAGCATCCGGAGCGGATGAACATCGTTATCTTCCGCGAGAACACGGAAGATGTGTACGCCGGCGTGGAATGGAAGCAGGGAACTGCCGAGGCCAAGCGGCTCATCGATTTTCTCAACAATGAGATGCTGAAGGGCACGACCAAGCGCATCCGCGAAGATTCAGGCGTCGGCATCAAGCCCATTTCCATTACCGGCACCAAGCGCCTGGTGCGCATGGCCATTCAGCATGCGCTGGCCGCCAATCGCAAGGCCGTGACGTTGGTACACAAGGGCAACATCCAGAAGTTCACCGAAGGCGCGTTTCGCGAGTGGGGCTATGAGCTCGCCACGCAGGAGTTCCGCAGCCAGGTCGTCACCGAGCGCGAAAGCTGGATGATCGATGCCAAGGACCGCAACCCCGAGCTCACGATTGAGCAGATTGCCGAATACGTTGAGCCGGGCCTGGAGTTTGCGCCGCCGAAGTTTCGCGATGAGCTGTACGCCGAGGTGCGCAGCGTGCTGAGCGCCATTTACAACACGCACGGCCAGGGCGCATGGAAGCAGAAGCTCATGATCAACGATCGCATTGCTGATTCCATCTTCCAGCAGGTGGTCACGCGCCCTGAGGAATATTCCGTGCTCGCCACGCCAAACCTGAATGGCGACTACATTTCAGACGCCTGCGCCGCCCAGGTTGGCGGGCTGGGTATCGCTCCCGGCGCGAATATCGGCGACCAGTATGCGGTGTTTGAGGCCACCCACGGCACGGCGCCGAAGTACGCCGATAAAGACGTCATCAATCCGGGTTCGGTCATCCTTTCAGGCGTGATGCTGTTCGATTTTATCGGCTGGAAGGAAGCCGCCCGCCTCATCGAAAGCTCGATGGAGCGCACCATCCTGCAAAAGAAGGTCACGTACGATTTCGAGCGGCTGATGGAGGGCGCAACCAAGGTCCGCACCAGCGAGTTCGCCGACTACATCATCCAGAACATGGACGTTGCGCGCACTACCGCCGCTTGATCGCCGCAAGTTTCTCCCGAAAGGACAGGTAGATGGCTCGTAAGAAAGTTTCGATTGTCGGCTCAGGAAACGTAGGCGCCACCGCCGCGCACTGGATGGCCTCCAAAGAGCTGTGCGATGTTGTGCTGATTGATATTGTCGAAGGCGTGCCTCAGGGCAAAGGGCTTGACCTGCTCGAAGCCATGCCCATCGAAAAGCGCGACTCGTTCGTCACCGGCACCAACGACTACAAAGATACCGCCGGGTCTGACATCGTCGTGATTACCGCCGGCATACCGCGCAAGCCCGGCATGAGCCGCGATGACCTGCTGAACACGAATTACAAGATCATGCAGGACGTAGTGGGCAAAGTGGTTGCCAATTCACCCAACTGCATCCTGATTATCGTTTCAAACCCGCTCGATGCCATGGCGCAGGCCGCATACAAAATCAGCGGCTTTCCCCGCGATCGCGTCATCGGCATGGCGGGCGTGCTCGATTCGGCGCGTTTCCGCACCTTCATTGCCCAGGAACTGAACGTCAGCGTTGAGAACGTAACCGCATTCGTGCTGGGTGGCCACGGCGACACCATGGTGCCCTTGGCGCGCTATTCCACCGTTGCCGGAATTCCGATCACGGACTTGATGGAGAGCGCCGTCATTCAGCGGCTGGTGCAGCGCACGCGCGATGGCGGGGCCGAAATCGTGAAGTATCTGAAGACGGGCAGCGCCTACTACGCGCCCTCTGCGGCCACAACGGAAATGGTCGAAGCCATCCTGAAAGACAAAAAGAAGATCCTGCCCTGCGCCGCGTATCTCGAAGGCGAATACGGAATCAAAGGACTTTACGTCGGCGTCCCGTGCAAGCTCGGGGCCAGGGGCCTGGAGCAGATCATCCAGATTAAGCTCACGAACGAGGAAGCCGCGGCGCTGCAAAAAAGCGCCGACGCCGTGAAGGAGCTGTGCGCCGTCATCGGCGTTTAATCCGGCTCTGCTATCCGAGACTCACGACGCGGAGAGCAGTTCGCGGCAATCTTTGCAGCGGGCGCGCAGGTCGCGCGCGCTTTTTCCCAGGTCAACCTTGCCCCGCCGCACACCATTCACAACCGGCAGCGGCGAATTATGGCGGTAGCCGCGGCGAAGCATCTCAGCCGCCAGCGCGTCATGCCGCCTCCGCAGCTTGCCCAATTCGAGCAAGCCGCGCTCCAGGAAGCCTTCAAGGTTCTTGCCCAAACGCAGGGAGGCGGCCGCCATGTGAATCTCAACGTGCTCACCCAGCAGGTGTTTGCGGCACATCTGGCGCGGCGGCAGCATCCACATCCGCATCGCTACACCCGCTCAATCTTTACTGATTTGAGCTGAACGTCCTTCACCGGCTTGTCCTGCCGGTTGCAAGGCAGGTTCGTGATCTTATTGACCACGTCCTGGCCCTCAACCACTTCGCCAAAAATCGTGTGCTTGCCGGTGAGCCAGGTTGTGGGCACAACCGTGATGAAAAATTGCGAGCCGTTCGTGTTCGGGCCGGCATTGGCCATGGCGAGCTTGCCGGGCTTATCGAACTTGTGCGGCGAGCCTTTGGTTTCATCTTCAAATTGATATCCCGGTCCGCCGGTGCCGGTTCCGGCGGGATCGCCGCCCTGGATCATGAAGTCAGGAATCACGCGATGGAAAATCGTGCCGTCATACAGGCGGTCATTCGATTTCTTGCGCGTGACTGGATGGGTCCACTCGCGCTTGCCTTCCGCGAGCTCCACAAAGTTCTTCACCGTCTTCGGTGCATCCTGTTCAAACAGGCGGCAGACAATCTGGCCTTCGGTGGTATCGAAAACGGCGTACGTTCCGGCCTGGCGTGCCATGAGTTCTCCTGCGCAGCAACGATGAAAAGCTGCGAACTAAGTTCCGCGTTCAATCGTGATTTTGCGGATTTTGGGGGGGCTGTCAGGGCGATCGTTGTTGCGGTCGCGCGGCACAGCCGCAATTTTCTTTGCCACCTGCACGCTGGCGTTGTCGCACTGGCCAATGATGGTGAAGCGGCCATCCAGGTGCGGTTGCGGCGAAAGCGTAATGAAAAACTGTGAGCCGTTGGTGTTCGGGCCTTCATTAGCCATGGCCATGCGCCCGGCACGGTCAAATTTCAGCTTCGGGCTGATCTCGTCGAGCACGTGGTACCCGGGCCCGCCGGCGCCGTTGCCCATCGGGTCGCCGCCTTGAATCATGAAGCCGGGAATGACGCGATGAAACGCCGTCCCGTCATACAGCTTCATGCGAATCATGCGATGGTTCAGCGGGTGCTCCCATTCCTTGGTGCCTTCCGCAAGCCCAATAAAGTTGCCCACGTTGCGCGGCGCCTCCTGAGGGAAGAGCTCGCACGTGAGCTTGCCCATATCCGTCTGAATCATCGCCGTGGCTTTCGCCGGCAGCGGCGGCTCGGCAGGCGCCTCCGCAGCTTTGGGCTTGGGCTGCTCGCTGCTGCACGCCGCCAGCACCAGCAGCAGCGCGCATATCGGAATGGAAAGCAAAAGTTTCACTTCTGCGGCGTTCGTGGCTTGCGCACACCGGGCTTGGGCGCCGTGGGTTTCCAATTCAGGATGGTGATGTGCTTAATCACGGCAGGGTCGGCAGCCTGGTCGCTAGTGCCCGGCTTGATCGGTCCGCGCGCAATCTGCTTCACCACTTCAACGCTGTGCGGCGTGCATTGCCCAAAAATGGTGTAGTTGCCGTTCAACACAAGCTGATGTTGTTCAGGCAGGCCGCGCTCCGTAATAAAAAACTGTGAGCCGTTGGTGCCGCCGCCGTGCTCGTTCTGCCCCGAGTTGGCATACGCCAGCAGGCCCGGCACGTCGAACTTGAGATCGGGCGAGACTTCGTTATCGAACTGGTAGCCGGGACCGCCCATGCCGTTGCCCAGCGGATCGCCACACTGGATCATGAACTCGGGAATGATGCGGTGGCACACCGTGCCGTCGTAGAGCGGCTTGCCATGCACAATCTGGTTCGTCTTCGGGTCCATCCAGTCTTTTGTGCCGGTCGCCAGGCCAATAAAATTCTTGACGCCGTTCGGCGCCTTTTCAGGGAATAAGAGGCAGGTCAACTGCCCTTGTGAAGTATCGATGACTGCGGTCGGGCGCGCCGCGGCCGCCGGTTTAGCCGCAGTGGACTTGTGAGTTGTCGCGGACGGAGTGCTCTTGTGCGTGGTCTGCGAGCCCGAGGCTGACGACGAAGCGCCCGAAGTTTGCGCCACACTGGCCACGCCGAAAGAAACCACGATCAACAAAATAACGAAAGTTCGCATAACGTTCAGTGCTGTGCCCCCGCGCCAGAGCTGCGCCGCGCCGCCGCCGCATTCGTGCCCTGCAGCTTGTGCGCCGTGGCTTCCACTTGTGTGAAGACGCGCAACAGGTTCTCGCCCAAAATCTTGCGCATGTCGGCGGCGCTGTAACCGCGGTCCATCAGGGCCTGCGTAATCTTGGGCAGGTCAGCGGCCGAATCGATGCCCTCCGGCGTGAGGTACGAAACTCCATCAAAATCTGAGCCCAGGCCCACATGGTCAACGCCCGCAACTTTTGCAATGTGGTCGATGTGATCAATCAACGACTTCAGGGGCGGGCGCGGAATCTTCAGGCCCCACTCGTGCTGCACCTTTTCATCAACGTTGTAGGGCGGTTCCTGGCCGGGGTGCTGCTGCTGCCACTCCTGCAGCGCCGCCTTGACCGCAGCCGTGCGCTCCGGCGCCTGCGCGTCCCACGCCTTGCGGAAGTCCTCGTCCACGAAAGCAGAGAAAAAATTCACCATCACCACGCCGCCGTTCTTTGCGACGGCCTGCAGCATCTCATCGGTCATGTTTCGTGGATGGTTGGTGAGCGCGCGCGCCGAAGAATGCGACGCGATCACCGGCGCGTGCGTCACCGCGATTGCATCCCAGAACGTCTTATCGGCGACGTGCGAAATATCGACCATCATGCCCAGGCGGTTCATCTCGCGCACAACATCTTTGCCGAAGGGAGTCAGCCCATTGTGGTGCTC
>JAJPJZ010000260.1 GCA_021323935.1 Terriglobia bacterium
ACGGCGGGTGCAGGATGGAGAGCTTATCCAGATTGGTGGTCAGGTGATTGGTCAGCGCCACAATGATCGAGAAGATCATTGTCGTCGCGCCCACAACCGCAGTGCCGATCAGCACCGGCTTTGCCGTGGCCTTGAAGGTGTTGCCGGCGCCGTCGTTTTCTTCCAGCAGGTGCTTGGCGCGCTCAAAGTTCACGTCGGTGGAGGGGAACTCGCGCTTGATCTCACCGACCGGAACATTCTCGATCAGTGAAAGCTCATAGACGGATTGCGCGTTGTCAGTGACCGGGCCGTAGGAGTCGACCGCGATCGTTACCGGTCCCATGCCGAGGAAGCCGAAGGCGACCAGGCCGAAGGCGAACACCGGCGCTGCCACCATCAGCGCCTCAACGCCTTGAGTGCTGAAGTAGTACGAGGTGGCCATGAGCGCGACCATCGCCATGCCCAGCCAGTAGGCGGAGAAATCGCCGGCAATCAGGCCGGCCAGGATATTGAGCGAAGCGCCGCCTTCCTGCGAGGCGGTTACGACTTCAGCCACGTGGCGCGACTCGGTGGACGTGAAGACCTTGACCAGCTCAGGAATGATGGCGCCGGCCAGCGTGCCGCACGAAATGATTGACGCCAGCTTCCACCACAGGCTTGGATCGCCGCCGAGATCGGGAATGATGATCCAGGAGACCAGGTACGTAAGCACGATCGAGACAATCGACGTGAGCCACACCAGGGAAGTGAGAGGGGCTTCGAAGTTCATGGTGTCGGCGTTGCCGTAGCGTGCCTTGGCCACGGCGCCGTTCAGGAAATAAGACAGCGCGCTGGTGATCACCATGATGATGCGCATCACGAAGATCCAGACCAGCAACTGCACCTGCACCGTGGGATTGCGCACCGCCAGCAGGATGAACGTGATGAGGGCGACGCCAGTGACGCCGTAAGTTTCGAAGCCATCGGCGCTGGGGCCGACGGAGTCGCCGGCGTTGTCGCCGGTGCAATCGGCGATCACTCCAGGATTGCGGGCATCGTCTTCTTTAATGCGGAAGACGATCTTCATCAGGTCGGAGCCGATATCGGCAATCTTGGTGAAGATGCCTCCGGCGATGCGCAGCGCCGCGGCGCCTAGCGATTCGCCAATGGCGAAGCCGATGAAGCAGGGGCCGGCGTAGTCACCGGGAACGAACAGCAGGATCACCAGCATCATGACCAGCTCGACCGATACCAGCAGCATGCCGATACTCATGCCGGCTTTCAGCGGAATCGCCATGATGGGGAAAGGCTTGCCCGCCAGCCCGGCGAAGGCGGTCCGGGAGTTGGCGTAGGTGTTGACGCGAATGCCGAACCAGGCCACGCCGTAGCTGCCGGCGATTCCGATAAGGCTGAAAAGAAGAATGATGGGCAACGTCAAGCCGATGGGCTTGTTCGGCACCGGCGCGAGCTTACCGAAATAAATGCCGATGACGACGGCGATGAACACCCACAGCAGCATGATGAACTTGCCCTGGGTAATGAGGTAGGTTTTGCAGGTTTCGTAGATGAGGTCAGAAACCTCGCGCATCACGCGGTGCACGGGAAGGTTCTTAAGCTGGACCAGGATGACGATGCCGAACAACATGCCGAGCGCGCAGATGATCAGGCCGTACTCCAGCAGGGTGTGGCCATCGATGCCGGCGCTGGTGAATTGCACCGTGCTGAGATCGGGCAGCTTGAGCGTAGCTTCGCCGCCGGCGTTCTTCTCGGCCTGGCGGTTAGGCCCGGTGCCTTCCGTCATCTGGTTCTGGGCGCTGCCGGGAAGCGGTGGAGCAGGCTGCGTCGGCTGCTGCTGTGCGGCCTCACTTGCGGGGCGGGAAGCGGCGGGCGCGGCTTGAGCGGCGTAGGTCGAAGCCGGCAACACGAGCGCGACGAGCAGCAGGACAGCGGCAAGGCAACTGGGAACGAGAGGCGCGGTGCGACGGCCGGCGCCGGTCGTGGTCAGCATAAGGGAAAGCCTCCAAACTACGTGACAGCGAGATTTGTAAAGCGAATGCGGGATGGGAGTTCCCGACGTAAGGCCGCCCGCAGGGCACACGTAAAGCATGCTCGCGCCGGGCGAACACTATTTATAGCACAGGCGGCTGTTTCGGCGGCCGTTTGAACCCGACGCCTTAAGCCGCGCAATTGTAGCCGCCGGCTTCGAACCCCGACTCGCACTGAATGAGCGAAGCAAGGCGCACCGGGCCTGCTATATTGGCTGGCCGATGCTGCCATTCTTAGTGATAAGTGCTTTGTTTCTGGGCAGCGGCGCCGCGCCGTCATCTGACCCGGCGGTTGCCGCGGCGGCGCAATATCGCACCGCGCATGCCGCGCAGATCCTGCATGACTACGCTGACCTGCTGGCGATTCCGAACCTGGCCAGCGACCAGGTCAATATCCGCCGCAACGCTGAACGCATCCTGGCGCTGCTTGTGGCCCGCGGAGTGAACGCGCGGCTGCTCGAAGTGGCAGGTGCGCCGCCGATTGTCTATGGCGAGCTGGGCCCACAGCGCAGCCCGGGTAGAACAATCATCATTTATGCCCACTACGATGGCCAGCCGGTGGATGCTTCGCAATGGAGTTCGCCGCCCTGGCAGCCGGTGTTCCGCGACCCGCAGGGCAAGACCATCACCCTCGATGAGGCTGTGCGCAATCCCGAGGCCCGCATTTATGCGCGCTCCGCTTCCGACGACAAAGCGCCGATTGAGGCCATTCTGGTGGCGCTTGACGCCTTGAAGGCTGCGGGCCGGCAGCCGACTGCATCGTTCAAGTTCTTTTTTGAAGGCGAAGAAGAGGCGGGCTCGCCGCATTTGCCATCGGCCATCTCGAGGTACCGTGACCTGCTCAAGGGTGATGCCTGGCTGATTTGTGATGGCCCGGTGCACCAGACGCGCAAAATGCAGGTTTATTTTGGCGCGCGCGGCGTGACCGGCGTCGAGATGACGATTTACGGGCCGATTCGGCCGCTGCACTCCGGGCACTACGGCAACTGGGCGCCGAATCCGGCGGCCATGCTGGTCAACCTGTTGGCGGCGATGCGCGACGACAATGCCAACATCCGCATTCCGCATTTCTACGATGATGTGCGGCCGTTGACGCCGGCGGAGCGCCAGGCGGTGGCGCAAATTCCCGACATCGACGGGCAGCTTCGCAGCGAGCTGCAAATCGGGCGCAGTGAGATGCCGCCGCAAAAAGTTCCATGCCCGCAGAATCCCTCGGCTTCCACCTGCGTTGAACGGCCGACCCTCCAGAGCGCGATCATGCTGCCGGCGCTGAACATTCGCGGCCTCGATGCCGGGCACGTGGGCACCAAGGCGCAAAACGCCGTGATGACGGAAGCGCACGCCTCACTCGATTTCAGGCTGGTTCCTGACGAGAAGCCGGAGCGGGTGCAGCAACTGGTGGAAGACTTCATTCGCGCGCAGGGCTATGCCATCGTGCGTGACACGCCCGATGCGGCCACGCGCCTGGGCAATGCCAAGCTGATTCGCATGGATTGGGAGCCGGGGTATCCCGCGGCGCGCAGCGACATGGCATCGCCCATCGCGCAGGCGGTGGTCGCGGCCATTGAGCGCGCCACCGGAAGCGCGCTGATCAAGGCTCCTACGCTCGGCGGCAGCGTGCCGATGTACCTGTTTACCGATGTACTGAAGACGCCGGCCATCGGCGTGCCGATTGCGAACCATGACAACAACCAACACGCCGCCAATGAAAACCTGCGACTGCAGAATTTGTGGGGCGCCATTGACGTGTTTGCGGCCATCCTGACGATGGATAATGGTGGCGCTGGACAACGCAGCCCGGCTGCAGCACATCAGGAACCATGACTATGAAAGCTGCTTTTCTTTCAGCCGTTTTGCTCGCCGCCTGTTCTGCAGCCTGCAACCGTATTCACGAAAACTGGCCGGCGCGCACCGGCACCTCGGCTGACAGCACGTCTGCTGACCTGGCGTTCGCGAATGAACAGACGCCTGCGGGGCAGTTCAACGTTCCGCAAGGCTACAACGTGACCGGCTGCCTGGCCGGAGCGAATGAAGCCTTCACGCTTACCGATGCGAACAGCGGCACAATTTACCGGCTGAGCGCCAACTACGACGAACTGAAGTTGTTTGCCGGCGAGTTAGTCGCGGTGCAAGGCAACGTAACCGCCAACCAGGCGGGCGTGCCGATGCTGGCGCTGTGCTCGGCAAACCTCGATTCCAAGGGCGAATGCCCGTCAGGTTCCGGCACGCACCCGAAAGTGATCGCCGCGAACTGCCCTTCAATTGCGCAGGGCGGGATCAACGAGCTGAACCAGCCGCCGGCCACCAAGACTGGTGTGGCGCAACAGGTGGCGCCGCCGAATCCGCAGAGCACGCCAGGCGAGCCGGCGCTGGGGCCGGAAGTGAACCCCAATCCTAAAAAGCCGTAACCAAACGCCGGCGTGAGCCGCGAAGTGAAGCTCGTGGAGATTTATCTTTTACTTTTGACTTTGCGCTCTTAATTTCTAACCTGGTGCTCTTCCCCTGCACTGACGTGGTCGTTTCAACCGAAGGCCCTGTCTTCTGGGTGGCGTTCAACCTCTTCGTGCTGGCGCTGCTGGCGCTCGACCTGGTGGTCTTTCAGCGTCGTGAACGCGCCATGAAGTTCCGCGAGGCGCTGGCCTGGAGCGCCTTCTGGATTGCGCTGGCGGCGGGCTTCGCCGCACTGCTGTTCTTCTGGCGCGGCAGCACTAAAGCGCTGGAGTTTGTTACCGGGTGGACGATTGAAGAGTCGCTCTCGGTCGATAACCTGTTCGTCTTCCTGGTGCTGTTCCAGTATTTTCGAGTGCCGCGCCCGCACCA
>JAJPJZ010000078.1 GCA_021323935.1 Terriglobia bacterium
CGGCCGCAAAGAATTGCTGAGCGTCACGATCGATGCTGAAATCGTGAAATCGGGCGATGTGGAAATGCTGCAGGACCTGGTGACCGCGGCCGTCAATGGCGCTGCGCGCAAAATTGACGAAAACCTGCAATCGAGCCTGGGCGGAATGCTGGGCGGCCTCGGCGGCATGATGGGAATTTAGAAGCTGAGTTGCAGCAGGCTTCGTGAGTGCGGCTGTTCGCACAGGGTTCTCTGCCCGCAGCGCTTACCAACTTCCGAACGAATCAAACCCTTATGTCTCGTTTCGCCGAGCCGATGGCTCGCCTCATCGACGAACTCAAGAAGCTGCCGGGCATCGGCAGCAAGAACGCGCAGCGGCTGGCGTTTCACATCCTGCGCTCCAGCGAAGCCGATGCGGAAGCCCTGGCCGGCGCAGTGCGCGACGTGAAAGCCAAGCTGCATCTGTGCTCGGTGTGCAACAACATCACCGACGTCGATCCCTGTGTGTACTGCAGCAGCGCCACGCGCAATCCCCGCGTAGTGTGCGTGGTGGAAGAGCCCACCAACATCGCCGCCATCGAAAAAACCCGGCACTACAACGGCAGCTACCACGTGCTGCACGGGTCACTTTCGCCGCTGCACGGCGTCGGCCCTGAGCACTTGCGGCTTGAAAGTCTTACGCGGCGCGTGGACGCCGGGGAAGTGGACGAGGTGATCATCGCAACCAACCCCACGGTGGAAGGAGAAGCAACGGCAATTTACATTTCGAACACGGTGAGGCGGCCTAACCTGAAAGTGACGCGGATCGCGACCGGAATTCCCGCCGGCAGCGACATTGAGTATGCCGATGAAGTCACGATGACTAAGGCGATGGAAGGGCGGCGCGAGCTATAACGCTCAGCTCGCCACCTTCGCCGGGGTATTTTGATCGGCGCGGAAGCGAAGCAGCGCGGCAACGTTGCCGGCGCGCTCGAATTCTGCGTCGTCCTTCACGCGCACCAGCTCAGCGGCGTTGCGCAGAGCCAGCCCGACCAGCGCGTCAGCCACGTCTTCAATTTCGCGCGTAGGCTTGCCGCAAACGTCACACTGTGGCGTGGTGCGGGTGTCAACGTGGCCGCAGGCGGCGCATTCGGTGGCCGCAGCCCTTAAATTGTCGCCGAGCAGCAGGGCCTGCACTTCGCCGCGCTCAAGCGATTCCAGAACGCGCCGGACGCCGATGGCGCCGCGGCCATTGCGCTGAGCCTCACCCAGAACTTCGCGCAGCAAACCTTGCTGGTAGCCAGCCACGTGCTCAGCCAGCAGGGCTTCGGCAGCCTCGCGGACCTGATCGGGCGTCGCGGTGGCAACCTCGAGCGTAAAGCGGCCGACCAGCGACTGGCGCAGGTAGGGATGAAGCTGCGCTTCAATGTCAGACCACATCTCGTCGCGGCAGCCAAACACCAGCCGATCGAATTCACCGGCCTTGTTGCGTTCGAGCAGGCGCTCGACCAGGTGCTTGATGTGGCGCAAGGCCTCGTTGTCAAAGTGTCGCTCGGCGTGGCCGCCGTCGTATCCGGCAAAGCCGTCACTGCGCCCGCGACGCGGCAGTTCATCGCTTAGATCTTCGACTTGGCGCGCTTCATGCATCCACACATCGAACAGGCGCGCGCGCTTGCGATCAGTCAATGCGACCAGCGTGCGAGGCAGGTCGTCGACCACGGCGAGCAGCGGGCGAAGATGGAAGCGGCGATTCACGATGAGCTCGGTGCGCTCAAGCTCTGCCGGAACGTCGAACTCCTCCCAAATACCTTGGCTTCCGCATGCGAAGATCACCTTGGCGCGCGAGTGGTTGCCGTCGAGGCGGTCGGCCATCGCCAGCAGGCGGTCCAGGTCGGCTTGCGCGGCGGCACTGGCGTTCTTTTTGTTCTCGCGCTGCTGTTTGCCTTCGCGCTGCTGCGCCGCCCTCACCAGGTCTTTGATCAGGATGGCTTCGTCGCGGTGGGAGCGGTCCACCGGCGTGGTGGGCTGGAAGTAGAAGCTGATTGCACATTGATCGTCAGTCTGGAATTCCGCCAGACGGCGTAGTGCGTCACGCGTAATCATCGGCCGGCACGCTCCTTCAGTGAAATTCGGTCAGGCGGTCCTGGAGTGCTGAAGCAGCTCATCCTTGAACTGGTTCGGCCCGGTGACGGTCTTCCGCAGCCGCTCGCGGGCGCGCTTGATGGCCTCGCGCACCTGCTCCGGCTTCAAGTCGCTGATGGCCGAAATCTCATCGACCGTGAATCCTTCGATGGCAAAAAGAATGAACGCGTCACGTTCTTCCCGGGTTGCGCCCAGCAGCGCCAGCTCAGCCATGTTAATTATCTCTTCCGAAGCGGCAATGTCCTCGGGAGTGGCCATTCGCGGATCGCGCGTAATGCTCTCACGCGTCATGGTTTCGTCGGGCTGGTGATACTGAAGCTGGGCATCGTCGGTGCCGCGAACATTCTGCTGCCGCATGGAAGCGTCAAGCGAGAGCGTCTCCACCGTTTCGCGGTTCTGGTGGTTCACTGAATCGACGGTGCGCCGCGCCAGGCGAAACAACCACGGCTCCAAGCCCAGGCGCTCGGGCTTGCTGTTCTCCTCCGCCAGGGCAGTGGCGACCACTTCATCGATGACTTCTTCACGCGTAATCGTTCCAGGCGGAAGCTCGCCTGAGTTGAAGCGGAAGCGCAATTCACGGTCAACAAACCGCTCAAGGCGGCGCAAGTTGGCGTTAATCCACGAACTAATGTCGTCGGAGGTCGCAGCCACGGGCCGGACGGCAGCGAGGGTTTCTTCAAACGGCACCTGAGGCTGGGGCCGGGTGCGACCTACGCGGCGGCGGCGCGGCCACTTGTACTGGCTGCGCAGGTGGTCCTTGTGCTTGGCGAGTTGCTCGAGCAGATCGTCAAATGCTCCCTTGATGGCTCCGTCGGCATTGGTGCCCTGCTCCTGCGCGGCGATTTGCCCGGAGGGCAGGCGCAGGTTCAACGAAACGGAAAAGCCGGTGCGGGGAGAGTTCTCATCCACCGTGACGTGCAGGTGCACCAGCTCAGGCTGATAAGTTTGCAGCCGCTTCCGCAGCTTGGCTATGTAATGCTCAATTTGTTCTTCGACGTCGCGGGATTTTGGAACTTTGTAGCTGACGTGGACGTTCATGCAAGCCTCGGAGCGCAAGCTCTCGGCCAGGGAAACGCTGCTGACTCAAGGCAGCAGGAACTTCGAACCAACCGAGAATTTTACTCCCGCTACAGGTAGAGGCCGCTGCCGAAGGGAAAGTTGCATTTCGGAAACGTGCGGCGGCTTGCGATTCCGCTTGCAGTGAAATTGGTTCTGTGTTTCTAAGGCGGAACCGCTACAGGCCAATGCTGAACGTGGCTTCCTGCCGCACGACGGGCCGGTACAAGGTGTCGCGCTCCACCGGTTCGCGCCCGGCCTCACGAATAAGCCGCACCAGCTCCTGGCGGCGCATGCCCTGGGGCGTGGTCGCGCCGGCGTCGTGGTAGATCTTCTCTTCAATCACGGTGCCGTCCAGGTCATCGGCGCCAAAGCGCAGGGCGATCTGGGCAATTTTGGGCGTAAGCATCTGCCAGTAGGCCTTGATGTGCGCGAAATTATCGAGCACCAGGCGTGACACCGCAATGTTGCGGATATCGAGCATGCCGGTGGTGCGCGGCA
>JAJPJZ010000398.1 GCA_021323935.1 Terriglobia bacterium
GAAGCCGAGCGGGCCCGCAGCGAAAAATGCCTGCCGCTCAAGACCTTCAACAACTTGATCAATGGCCAGATCAGTTGGCGCGAGCGCGACCTGGCCGAGCAGCACATTAGCGATTGCCTCAATTGCCTTGACCGCTACACGGCTTTCCAGGAAATGATCCGCCTGCGAAAAGATGCAACCGCGCTGCCTGAGGCTGAAGTTGAAAGCCTCCTCGACCAGCTCGGCGTGAAAGCCAGGCCGAAAAGCGTTCTGGCCAGGCTGCTGGCGCGATAGCCGCGGCGCCGTTGTACCATGAGTGCAGCGCCTTTCAGCCTCTATGGATCCAGTCCGTGATACCTACGGCCGCCCTCTGCGTTCGCTGCGCATCTCGGTCACCGACCGCTGCAACCTGCGTTGCGAATATTGCATGCCGCAGGAGGACTACGTGTGGCTGGAGCGTTCCGCGCTGCTGAGCTTTGAAGAAATAACCGAGCTGGCAACAATCTTTGCCTCCGCAGGTGTTGAAAAGCTGCGGCTCACCGGCGGCGAACCCCTGCTGCGCCGCAACCTCGATCGCCTGGTGCTGCTGCTCGCGCAGGTGCCCGGCATTCGCGATCTCGCACTCACCACCAACGGCCTGCAATTGGCGCAGCATGCCGCCGCGTTTCGCCAGGCGGGGCTTCAGCGCGTCACCGTCAGCCTCGATACCCTGCGTCCTGAGCGCTTCACCGCGCTCACCCGCCGCACTGGCCATCAGCGCGTGCTTGAAGGCATTGCCGCTGCGCAGGCCGCGGATTTTGCGTCGGTCAAGATTAATGCCGTGATCATGCGCGGCTTCAACCACGACGAACTTGCCGACCTGGTTGAATTTGGCCGCGCCCACCGCGCCGAAGTGCGCTTCATCGAGTACATGGATGTGGGCGGCGCGACTCGCTGGTCGTCGGCCCAGGTGTTCAGCGCCGCTGAAATGCTGCGCATCCTCGCCGAGCGCTACGGGCCGATCACGCCGCTCGCGCCGCACGATTCCGCTGCGCCTGCCGAGCGCTATCGCCTTCCTGATGGCGTGACCTTCGGAATCATCTCTTCAACCACGCGGCCCTTCTGCGGTTCCTGCGACCGCGCGCGCATCACTGCCGACGGCATGTTCTTCCGCTGCCTCTACGCTCATGACGGCACCGACCTGAAGCGCCTGCTGCGCGCTCAGGTTGCGCCCGATGAAATACTGGCGACCCTTCGACGCCTGTGGGCTGACCGCGCCGATCGCGGCGCTGAAGATCGCCTGGCGCTGAAGAGCCGCGCTCCGCTGTTCCGCGTGGAAGATTTAAAAGCCAACCCGCACCACGAGATGCACACCCGCGGCGGCTGATTGCGAAGTTACGGCGCAGCTTCCTTGCCTAAGAACCTGATCCTCGCCTCAAAGGCGCGACCGCGATATCCGCTGAATTGCCCAAAGGTCGGCGAATTGATGTTCGGATCCACCACCGTCGGGTTCTGCCGCCCGGTGGCGTTGTTGATGCCGCCGCGCAGCGCCCACAAATACTTGTGAAAGCGAAATCGTCGCTCCAGCGCCGGATTGAACGTGAAGTAATCAGGGAAGCGATGCGCATCGGGCGCGCCCACCAGCGCCTGCTGCGCGTTCACGTAGCTGAACGCAAAGCCGGTGCGCCACTCCAGTGAATAGGCCAGGTCCCACTGCTGAAACTTCCAATGCCACACGTGCGGCGGAGGCAGAAATCCCCACGACACCACGCGGTTCGGCGCATCCCACGGCAGCACGCCTGCCTGTTGCCGCCCGAAGATTGGATTATCAAAGCTCACATCGAGAGCGGCATTGGAGCGCGCTCTCGAACGGGTGTAGGAAGCCAGGATAGCGTGGTGTCCGCGAAAATCGCGGCGCGCCGTTACCTGCACGCCGTAGTAGCGATTGCGGCGTTCGCTGGTCAAAAAATAATTTCCGCCCACCGTGCCGGTCACGTCGGCCACTGGATTGTCATAGACGAAATCGTGGATGCCGGTGCGCTGAATGTACTCCAACCGCGCGCCAACCGCACCCGGCAGCTTGTGCTCCACGCCTGCGCTCCAGTTCACCGATTCAGGCGCGCGTATGGCTCCGGGCGGAACGAAGAATTGCGTCACCACCGGCGCGCCTGAAGGTGCGCCGTTCACATAAAACTGGTCGAATCGCTGCCCGTTTTGGGGCGCGGTCAAAAACGCCAGCGTGGTTTCATTGCGAAACACGCCCACTCCCGCCGTGATCTTCGTCTCCGGCGTCACCATCACGGTTCCGGCCAGCCGCGGCGAAACCAGCGCCTGCCGCACGATCTCGTCCCAATCCAGCCGCACTCCCGGCTCAGTGACCACTCGCTCGCCCACCGACCAGCGGTCCTGGACGTATCCGCCCATGGCAAAGTTGTTCTTGCCGAATGTCACCTGCGGCGTGAAGCTGATCAGCCGCAGCAGCAAGTTGTTCTGGTCAAGCACCTGCACCGGGCTGCGCGCAAAAAATTGATCGTACGTGGTGCGGTCGGCCTCGCCGCCCGCCCGCAGCTCATGCCGCCCGTGCCACGCCACCGTCGGCAGATATACGTTGCCCATGGCCTGCACGCGCCGCGAATCCTCCCGCGAAGTGCGAAAGTAATTGCCGCTGTTGCCCCCGGGCGCAATCACCTCGGTTGCCGCGCCCTGCGGCCGCTCTGAATTGCGGAACTGCACTACTCCAACCCCAAGCTCCAGCAGCACCGAGCGACCCACATAAGCCTGGTCCTTCACGCCGATTACGTAGGAATGAAAGTTCTGCTGCCGGGTGATGGAAACCGGATCAAGCGCGTCGAGCCCCGCATTCGGCGTGGTGAGCCAGTTGCCGAGGAATTCAGCGCTCAGCACGTTGCCGCTTGAAACATTCACCTGCGCCTTGGCGAGGTCGCTCGTGCGCCACAGCGTCGTGCGGTCGGCGCCGTTCGGCAATTCCTTCACGATGATCTGGTCGTACTCGCTTTCATGCGCGCCATAAAACCACGCCCGGCCGCGCCGCAGCGGCCCTGAAAACGTGAACCGCGGCACCCAGTTGTTGAAGTTCAGCCCCTTCACGTTCTGGACCGTGGGGATAAAATTCACCGCCGAAAAGCGAAAATGATCGTCGCCGGTTTTTGTGTCCAGGATCAGCACTCCGGCCGCCGCGTGCCCGTATTGCGCCGAGTACCGGCTCGATTCAATCTCCACCCGCCGCACCGCCTCCGGCGGCAGCCGCATCTGGAAAGTTCCATTCGCCGGCTCCGTGATGCTGAATCCGTCAAGCACGTCCTGGTTGTCATAGCTGGGCGCGCCGGCCACGTGGATGGCAAGCGTGCTGTCCTGCACTACGCCCGGAATAAAGGGAAACAGGTTCCGAATGTCGCGCGTCGTGGGGTAGGGAATTTCAACAATCTCGCGCGTGGTGAGCGCTTCGCTCTTGGCCGTCTGCTGGGGATCGAGCGTCGGCACCGCGTCCACCACGTTCACCACCTCGCCCACTTCCTGCTGGTGATGGATCGAGATATCCAGCGAATCTGCCGCTCCCAGCGTCACGTTCTCCTGGTCGAGCGCGTAAAAACCGGCCTTCTCCACGTGAACGCGATACGTCCCGGGCTCGAGGTTCGCCACCTGCCATCGCCCGGCAAAATCGCTCTCGCCCGCAATTACTGCGTGCGTCTTTACGTTCTCCAGCCGGATGCGCGCCAGCGGCACCACCACTCCGTTCTCATCCAGCACCGTGATGACCACGCCGCGTGCGGCTGCGCCTCCCGCTGCCGCCCGAACCCCGGGCGAGCCTTGCGCCTGCATTCGAATGCCGGCAGCAATGAGCAGTGCGATCAGCACACCGGTACTGACGGTTCGCCTCATCACTGGCTTCACCTGGCGGCCTGGAGCGCACTCCGAACTGCTTGCCCGCTGCTTGGCATGCGCCGCGCCGCCCAACTTAAACGGCAAAAACATTGCTCCATAGTGGCATAATGCCTGCACGGCCACTCGTCTGTCGTTCCCACGTTTCCCGTTTGCCCAAAGGAGCTGACATGAAACCGAGACGCATCTATTCGCAGTTTTCGGCACTCTGCCTCGCGCTGCTCCTGCTTAGCGGCCTCGCCGCCGGCGCGCAAAAAACCTCAAAGAAAGGCAGCAGCAGCGCCGCCTCAACCAGCAGCACAACCCAAAGCAGCGCCTCAAACACCGCTGCATCGCACAAGGTCGGCGGTAAAATTGATATTAACTCCGCCACTGCCGACCAGCTCGATACACTGCCGGGCATCGGCGCCGCCTACGCCAAAAAAATCATCGATAACCGCCCCTACAAGGCAAAGAACGAGCTGGTCACCAAGAAAGTCATCCCACAAAGTACCTACGACAAAATCAAGGACCAGATCATCGCGCACCAGGCCAAGTAGCCCGGCCCGCGCTTGGTTCAACCCCGTGGCCGGTGCTATCCTCACGATACCGACCGGCCACTCTCTTTGAGCGGGAGTAGTTCAGCGGTAGAACGCCAGCTTCCCAAGCTGGATGTCGCGGGTTCGATCCCCGTCTCCCGCTCCATTCCTTTCCCCAACATTGACATCCCCCGGCGGCCGCTGCTAACCTTCACTCCCATCGACCGTCTATGGAGATGAACTATGGTTCGCCCCGCTTCCCGTCATGACGCGCGCAATGAAATGCTTCCCGGCACCCTCGACATGCTCATCCTCAAGACGCTGTGCCTGGGCCGCATGCACGGCTACGGCATCGCCCAGCGCATCCAGCAGGTTTCGCATGAAGTGCTGCAGGTTGAAGAAGGCTCGCTCTATCCCGCGCTCCAGCGGCTGCTGCTTAACGGATGGGTCAAGGCCGAGTGGGGCACCTCTGAAAACAACCGCCGCGCCCGCTACTACAAGCTCACGGCTGCGGGCCGCAAACAACTCGGCGCACAAATGGCCAGCTTCAACCAGACCATTGCCGCAATCTTTCGCGTGCTTGAAACCGCATGAGCCTTTTATGCCGCCGCTTTCGCAACGGCTGGCCATTGCGGCCAATTGGTGAGGTGCTGAAATGAACCTGCTTCGCAAGCTGCGCTTCCGCGCGCAACGCACGCGGCTCGATGCCCAGCTCGACGCCGAAATGCAGCAGCACGTCGAGCTGCTCACCGCCGATCTCATCGCCCAGGGCAGGCGTCCCGAGGAAGCCCGCACCCTCGCGCTGCGCCGCTTCGGCAATGCCCGCAGCCTTCGCGAGCAGAGCCGCGAGAGCTGGGGCTTTCCCAGCCTCGAATCCTTCATCCAGGACCTTCGCTTCGGCCTGCGCCTGCTGGCCCGCTCCCCCGGATTCACCCTCACCGCCGTCCTGACTCTCGCGCTCGGCATCGGCGCCAACACCGCCGTCTTCAGCTCCGTCAACGCGCTTCTGCTGCGCACGTTGCCATACCCCGAGGCTGACCGCCTGGTGGCCATCTACCTCAACTATCTTCCAGTCGCCGCCTACGAGCGCTTCCGCGAGGGCGCGCATTCGCTCGACCTCGCCAGCTTCAACTACGTCGGCCTGAACCTCAGCGGCAATGGCGCGGCCGTGCGCCTCAGCGGCGCCGTCGTCTCTGATAATTTCTTCGACGTGCTCGGCATCCACGCCGCCGAAGGCCGCACCTTCGCGCCTGGCGACAATTCCGCCGGCCGCGATCACCTCGCCATCCTCAGCAACGCCGTGTGGAAGAGCCGCTTTTCCGCCGATCCCGCCGTTGTCGGGCGCGTCGTTTCCATCGACGGCGTCGATCGCCAGATCGTCGGCATCATGCCGGCCGCATTCGGCTTCCCGAACCGCGAAATCGACGTCTGGATTCCGCTTGTCCTCAAGGATCCCGACCTCTGGGGCAACTGGGTGCAGATGTTCGGACGCGTGCGCCCCGGCGTCACCGCCGCTCAATCGCGCGCCGAGATGAAGTCGCTCATGCCGCAAGTCGCGGCCTCGTTTCCCTGGGCCATGCCCAAGGGGTGGGGAAGCTGGCTCGACGTGGTTCCGATGCAGAAGCGCCTGGTCGGCGACCTGCGCACCAAGCTGCTGCTGATGCTGGGCGCGGTCGCGCTCGTGCTCCTGATTGCCTGCTCCAACGTCGCGAACCTGCTGCTGGCCCGCGCCGCCTCTCGCCGGCGCGAAATTGCCGTGCGCGGCGCGCTGGGCGCCGCACGCAGCCGCATCCTTCGCCAGCTCATTACTGAAAGCATTTTGCTGGCGCTGCTCGGAGCCCTCGCCGGCCTGGCACTCGCTCCCGCCGGCATGCAGTTGGTGCGCCGCATCGTGCCTGAAAATGAGCTTCCCGTCTCCGGCATCTCGCTTGACTATCGCGTGCTCATCTTCGTCGCCGCCATTGCCATGCTCACCGGCATTCTGTTCGGCATATTTCCTGCCCTGCGCGCTAACCGCATCGCGCTCGACCAGGCACTCCGCTCCACCGCCCGCTCTTCCTCATCGCGCGACCGCCGCCGGCTTTCTTCTTCGCTCGTCATCATTGAAACCACTCTCGCCACCGTGCTGGCCATCGCTGCCGGCCTGCTGGTGCGCAGCATGTGGCAGCTCTCGCACGAGTCCACCGGGTTCAACCCCGACGCTCTGGTCACCGCCAGCCTCACGCCTTCGGTCGCCATGTGCCCGCCCGGCTTCGGCCAGAGCCGCGGCCAAGCCCGCGACTTCACCTCCACCAGATGCCTCGCCTTCTACGACTCCGTCCTCGCCGCCGTGCGCAACACCCCCGGCATTGAAAGCGCCGCTTACGCCGATATCGTTCCGTTTGGCGAGCTGCGCAACAGCGTGATCGCAGTTGACCAGAACCCGCAATACTCTGCGCAGTCGCCCTACCAGATGTTGGTGTTCAACGTCGGCCCCGCTTACTTCCGCACGCTCGGAATTTCGCTGCTCGCCGGCCGCGCCTTCACCGACCAGGACGATATGAACTCGCCCGGCGTTGCCATCGTCAGTCGCGTCCTCGCACAACGGCTCTGGCCCGGCCAGAACCCGGTGGGCAAGCGCATCAAGCCGTCGTGGATGCAGGAGTGGCGCACGGTCGTCGGCGTCGTCGATGAAGTTCGCGCATTCGGCATGGCTCCGGCCTGGGCAGGCAACGACCAGCCCGGCGCCGTGTACTATCCCGCCCGCCAGGGCACGGTTGCGCCGCCTACGCAGCTCATTCTCATCGTGCGAACCGCCGTGCCGGAACAAATCAGCCAGGCCTTGCCCCGCATTGTCGGCGCCATCGATTCCAGCGTGCCGGTCACCAAGATTCGCACCATGCACGACGTCATCGCCGAACACAATTCTGCGCCCCGCACCATCACCTGGCTGTTCTCCGCATTTTCCGTCATGGCGCTGCTGCTCGGCGCCGTCGGCCTCTACAGCCTGATCTCCTATTCCGTCGCCGCCCAGACCCAGGAAATCGGCATCCGCATGGCGCTCGGCGCGGAACGCGGCGCCCTGCTGCGCAACGTGCTCGCCCGCGGATTGACCCTCGGAGTCGCCGGCGTCGCTCTCGGCGCGGCGGCTGCGCTTGCGCTCGTCCGCCTGCTGCGCACCCTGCTCTATGGCATCACGCCATTTGACCCCGTGACCTTCATCGCCGTTGCCGCCGTTCTGCTGCTCGTCTCGCTGGCGGCTTCCTACCTCCCGGCGCGTCGTGCCGCCTCCATCGACCCCATGCGCGCCCTGCGCTATGAATAACCTGGGCGTGGGAGATGACTCACGCACCGCCGCGCCGGCACTGACACATCCGCGCCATTTATAATCAAACGATACCCACTCGTTGAAATCGCCTTCTGTGCGCCGCCGCGTGGGCTACCTGCATGGAATTCCGCCTCACCAGCAGTTACAAGCCGCAGGGCGACCAGGCCCAGGCTATCGAGTCGCTGAGCCGCGGTGTCTTCGAAGGCGAAAAGCACCAGGTGCTGCTTGGCGTCACCGGCTCAGGCAAAACCTACACCATGGCCAAGATCATCGAGCAGGTCAACCGGCCCGCACTCGTCCTGGCGCACAACAAGACCCTGGCCGCGCAGCTTTACCATGAGTTCAAGAATTTCTTCCCCCACAACGCCGTCGAATACTTCGTCTCTTACTACGATTTCTACCAGCCCGAAGCCTACATTCCTGCCGCCGACGTTTACATCGAGAAAGAAGCCACCATCAACGAAGAGCTCGATAAGCTGCGCCTCTCCGCCACGCGCAGCCTGTTCGAGCGGCGCGACTGCATCATCGTTTCATCGGTAAGCTGCATCTACGGCCTGGGCTCGCCGGAGGCGTATTACGGCATGCTGCTGTTCCTGGAGCGCGGGCAAAAGATCAAGCGCGAAGAGATCCTGCGCAAGCTGGTTGAAATCCTCTACGAGCGCAACGACAACGATTTTCGTCGCGGCACCTTCCGCGTGCGCGGCGACCAGATCGAAATCTTTCCCACCTACGACGATTACGCCTACCGCATCGAGCTCTGGGGCGACCAGGTCGATTCGCTTTCACAAATCGATCCGCTGTTCGGTACCGTGCGCCAGAAGTACGCGCGCCTTCCCATCTATCCCAAGACCCACTACGTCATGAAGCCTGAAACCAAGTCTTCGGCGGTTGAAAGCATCCTGGCCGAGCTGGCCTGGTGGGAAGCCGAGCTTGAAAAGCAGGGCCGCATGGTCGAGGCGCAACGCATCCATCAGCGCACCCGCTTCGATCTTGAAATGATCAAGACCATGGGCTACTGCCACGGAATTGAAAATTATTCGCGCCACTTCACCAAGCGCCTGCCGGGCGAGCCGCCCCCTACGCTGCTCGATTACGTCCCGCGCGATTTCCTCATGTTCATTGACGAATCGCACCAGACGGTGCCGCAAATCCACGGCATGTGGCACGGCGACCGCTCCCGCAAGGAGGTGCTCATCGAGTACGGCTTCCGCATGCCCTCGGCGCTCGATAATCGCCCGCTGACGTTCGAGGAATTTGAAAATCGCGTGAACCAGGTGGTCTACGTCTCCGCCACGCCCGGCCCTTATGAGCTGACCAAGGCAGCCGGCGTCGTCGTAGAGCAAATCATCCGCCCCACCGGCCTCGTCGATCCCGAAGTCGAA
>JAJPJZ010000382.1 GCA_021323935.1 Terriglobia bacterium
CGAAACCCAGCTCTACGATTACCTCCGTCAGACTGCCAAGCCTACCGGCAATGGCGCTGAAGGCCGGCGCAGCGCCGAGGAAGCCGGCAACGTGGCGGAAGGCCTGGACGGCGCTGCTAAGAAAATCGAGCGCACCTACACGGTGGCTTACATCCAGCATGCGCCGCTCGAGCCGCGCGCCGCCGTGGCGGAGTGGGCGGGCGACGGCAAGCTGACGGTCTGGACCGGCACCCAGCGCCCGTTCGCGGTTAAGGATGAGCTGGTGCAGGCGTTCCACCTGCCGCCTGAAAAGGTCCGGGTCATCGTGCCCGATACCGGCTCGGCATACGGCGGCAAGCACACCGGCGAATGCGCGGTGGAAGCCGCTCGCCTGGCAAAGGCCGCGGGCAAACCCGTTAAGCTCATCTGGACGCGCGAAGAAGAATTCACCTGGGCATATTTCCGCCCGGCAGGCGTGATTGATATCCGCGCCGGCGCCGCGGCTGACGGCAAGCTGGTCGCGTGGTCGCACGATAATTACAACTCCGGCCCGTCGGGCATTGAGATTTACTACGACGTTGCCAATCGGCGCACCGAATTCCACGAAACCGATTACCCGCTGCGCCAGGGCTCCTATCGCGGGCTGGCGGCCACTGCGAATCACTTCGCGCGCGAATCGGCGATTGACGAACTGGCGCACGAGCTGGTCATGGATCCGCTGGAATTTCGCCTGAAGAACATCTCCTCAGGGGCGCAGCCTAACGCCCGCGGCGCCGATCCCGCGCGCCTGCGCGCCGTCTTCGAAGCCGCTGCCGAAAAATTCAACTGGCACCAACCTCCGGCGAGCGACACCATCGGCTACGGCATCGCCGGCGGCTTCGAAAAAGGCGGCTACGTGGCTTGCGCGGTGGAACTGCAGGTGATCAAGCCGCAGGGTGAAATCAAGCTGCGGCGCGTGGTTGAAGCCTGGGACTGCGGCGCCGTGGTCAATCCTGACGGGCTGAAGAACCAGGTCGCGGGCGCCATCATTCAGGGCATCGGCGGCGCGCTGTTCGAGGCTGTCCACTTTGAAAACGGCAGGATCCTGAACCCGCACTTTGCGCAATACCGCGTGCCGCGCTTCACGGACGCGCCTCCGGAAATTGAGGTTGTCCTGATCGACCGCAACGACGTTCGCCCCGCCGGCGCGGGCGAAACTCCGCTGGTGGCGCTTGCGCCCGCCATCGCCACCGCCATCTTCAACGCCACCGGCGTGCGGCTGCGCGCCATGCCGCTTGCCCCGAACGGCGTGGATTGCGGCTGCGAAGTCAAGAAGGGCTAGGTGGCACGATCAAACGCCTGCCCCAGCGTTGCAGGCTGCTCCAGCGCGGCAACCACCTGCTGCGGCGTGAACCCGCGGCGGCGAAGCTCACGCAGGCTGAGCGCGTCATGGCGTTTCGCCAGGCGCTCACCGCGTGAATCACGCACCAGGTCACAGTGGAAGTATTCAGGCCGGCGGAGGCCGAGCGCCTCAATCAGCAGGAGCTGCCGCGCGGTTGATTTCAGCAGGTCAGCGCCTCGCACGACTTCGGTAATCTGCATGGCAGCGTCATCCGCCACGACTGCGAGCTGATACGCAGGAACATCGTCGCGGCGCCATACCAAGAAGTCGCCGAAGTCGCGGCCGGCGATGAACTGCTGCGGCCCGCAATGAAGGTCGGTGAACTGGACGGCGCGGCCGTCAGGCACGCGGAAACGCCAGTTGTAACCGGCGGGTTCGGCCGCGTTCACGCGCTGCCCGCGGCAGTTTCCCGGATAGACCGGCTCATCGTCGTTCGCGTCGTTCTCATGCGGCGCGGCGGCTGCTAACGCCAGGTCCTTGCGTGAGCACGAGCAGGGATAGACAAAGCCGCCCTGCCGCAGGCGCTTCCACTCATCGAGATAAATTTCGCGGCGCTCCCTCTGCGTGTAAGGCGCAAACGGCCCGCCGGCGTCAGGCCCTTCCTGCCAGGCGATGCCGAGCCAGCGCAGGTCGTCAATCATGGCGCGGGCAAATTCAGGGCGTGAGCGCTGCGGATCAAGATCTTCATTGCGCAGCACCAGAACGCCGTTCGCGGCGCGAGCCCGCCGGTATGCCAGCCAGAACGTTGCGGCATGGCCAACGTGCAGGTATCCCGTGGGCGAAGGCGCAATGCGTCCGCGATACACCTCATCATCATGCAAAATGCGGAATTCAAAATGCAAAGCCTGCGCAGCGCCGGCGCGCCACGCAGCAGCCAACCAGGCCGGCAACTTGAATTTCCAAATGGCTCGCCCGCAATCTGCTACGATTTCACGCTCACGGGAGGCACTTATGAATTGCTTCTGTTCGCGCGCGACGCGCGTTGTGGCGATTGCTGCCAGCCTGCTGTTCCTGGTGGCGGCCGATTCGCCCTCTTACAAAGTTGTGAACACCTTCAAGATTGGCGGCGAGGGCGGCTGGGATTATCTGCTCGCCGATCCTGACACGCACAACGTGTTCATCAGCCGCGGCAATCACCTGCTGATCATCAACGATCGCGGGCAGCAGGTCGGCGACATCAGCGGCACTGAAGGCATTCACGGCATCGCGCTTGACCACGGCGCCGGCAAAGGTTTCACTTCGAACGGCCGCTCCAATGACGTAACCGTTTTCGATCTCAAGTCGCTGAAGGAAACGGCGAAAATAAAGCTCGATGGCGCGCAGAATCCTGACGCCATTCTGTTCGATCCCGCCACCCGGCACGTCTTCACGTTCAACGGCCGCAGCAGCAACGCGAGCGTCATCGACGCCGCCAACAACACCGTGATCGCCACCATTCCGCTCGACGGCAAGCCTGAAACCGGGCAGAGCGACGGCAAGGGCATGGTGTACGTCAACATTGAAGACAAAGGCGAGATTCAGCAGATCGACGCCCGCAACAACAAGGTCGTGAACACGTGGTCAATCAAGCCGTGCGAAGAGCCGAGCGGACTGGCCATGGACCAGAAAGGCCGGCGGCTGTTCGCGGTGTGCGGCAACAAGATCATGGCGGTGGTCGATGCCGATAACGGCAAAGTGGTCGATACGCCTGCGATCGGCCAGGGCCCCGACGCGGCCGGTTGGGACCCGGCTCGCAAGCTCGCCTTCAGCTCCAATGGGCGCGACGGCACCGTGACCGTAGTGCACCAGGATTCTCCCGATAAATACAGCGTGGTCCAAACCGTGCAGACTGAGCCGGGCGCGCGTACCATGGCCGTCGATACAAAATCGCACAAAATTTATCTTGTCACCGCTGATTTCCAGGCTGCCGCACCGGCCGAGGGTTCAGCACCGACGGGCGGCGTCAGCGGCGGAGCTCCTGCTTCCGGCGCACCGAGCGGCGGCGTTGCAGGCGGCGTGCCCAGCGGCGGATCACCAGGCGCGGCTGCGGGGCAGCAGCCGACGCGCCCGCGCCGCACCATGGTTCCGGGCAGCTTCAGAGTGCTGGTGGTGAGCTCAGAATAAACATCCGGCGGGGCCGGCAAAAGGCGCCCGGCTTCGGCGGGTGAAGCCGGCCGCATTTCTGTCGCCCTAGCCATCTCCGTCTTCCTGCGGGAGCCCTGATGAAGTTGCATACCTTAGCGGCAATCGCCCTTCTCGGCTTTGCGGCGGCCGGCCAGCAGCAGCCCACGCCTGCGCGCCCTTACAGCGACTACGCCCAGCGTCCTGAAGCTTCGCAGCCGCAATATGACGTCATCGTGGAGCACGCCATCGTGACCACACGCGACGGCGTGAAGCTTTCAACCGACATTTATCGCCCGGCCCGCAACGGCGTTGCAGTTGAATCCAAGTTTCCCGTCATCCTCGAGCGCACGCCCTACGGCAAGCAGACGGCCCGTGCGTGGGCGCCCTATTTTGTGCCCCGCGGATACGTCGGCGTGATCCAGGACATTCGCGGCCGCTATGAATCCGAGGGCCACTGGCTGCCCATGCGCGATGATCCCAACGACGGCTACGACACCGCCAAGTGGATTGGCGAGCAGCCCTGGTGCAACGGCAAGATCGGTACCGTGGGCACGTCCTATCCCGGCGGAACGCAGCACGCCCTCGCGATTGCCAATCCGCCTTACCTCGCGGCCATGGTGCCGACCGATGCCATGTCTGACGTGGGCCGCTTCGGCATCCGCCATGACGGCGCCTTCGAGCTGCGCTGGGTCAACTGGATTTTCAACATCGGCGGCCCTGCCGGCTCGCACGAATCCCAGGACCCCGCCACCAAGGCCGCTATCGACGAAGCCGGCAAGCACGTCAGCGATTACGTCAAGGGCCTGCCGCTGCGCCCCGGCCTCACGCCGCTGAAGTTGCTTCCCGACTATGAATCCTGGCTGATTGAAGCCGAGCGCCACTCGAACTACGACGACTACTGGAAGAACTTCGGCACCAGCGTCATCGATCACGTGGCCGAGTACAAAGACATCCCCGTGTACCACGTCGGCGGCTGGTATGACTCGTGGGATGCCATGACCTCAAACCTGAACTACGCCACGCTGGCCAGGACCAAGCACAACCAGCGACTGATCATGGGCCCGTGGACGCACGGCGGCCAAACTCGTTCGAACGCCGGCGACGCCGACTTCGGCGCGGATGCCGCCATCGATTTCAACGCCTTTCGCCTGCGCTGGTTCGACCACTGGCTGAAAAATATCGATAACCGCATCGAAGCTGACGCGCCAGTGCGCATCTTCGTGATGGGCGGCGGTGACGCCCACAAAACGCCTGAAGGCCGGCTGTTTGTGGGCGGCCGCTGGCGCGATGAGCATGAGTGGCCGTTGGCACGCACCCGCTACACGCCATGGTATCTGCACCCGGACGGCGTGCTTTCGCCTGAAAAGCCTTCGGCTGCCTCCGAATTGCCGTCGGTGTATGTGTTCGACCCGCGCAACCCGGTGCCGACGCTCGGAGGCGGCATCTCGTCTGAAAACTGCAACCGCGCCGCCGATCCCAAGTGTGTGGACCTGATGCCACGCGGCGCCGTCGACCAGCGGTGCCGGCCCGATTATTGGGCCTGCAACGGCGATTCGCGCCCGCTCTCCGCGCGCAACGATATTTTAGTGTTTCAAAGCGCGCCCCTCGAACAGGACATGGAAGTCACCGGCCCGCTGGTCGTAAAGCTCTGGATCTCCTCAACTGCTCCCGACACTGATTTCACTGCCAAGCTCATCGATGTTTACCCGCCCAACCGTGACTTCCCGGCTGGAATCGATCTCAACGTGAATGACGGCATCACCCGCGCGCGTTATCGCAATTCGCTTGCGCGGCCTGAACTGATGGAGCGCGGAGGAATTTATCCCGTTACCGTCGAGCTCTATCCCACCTCGCTTGTCTTCAAGAAAGGGCACCGCATCCGGCTCGATATTTCCAGCAGCAACTTCCCGCGTTTTGACGTGAATCCCAACACCAATGAATTGCTGGGCCAGAACCGGCGCTGGGCCATCGCTGAGAATGCCGTGTATCACGACGCGCAGCATCCCTCGCACATCATCCTGCCGGTCATTCCGGCGCAGTAGCGATCGGCAGTTCACGATCCCCTGCGCGGGCCTCTGCTAGAATCCGCGCCATGCGGCGTGTAATGATCGGAGTGGTGTTCGTGGCGACATTGCTTACAGCGCAGGTTTCGAGGCAGCGCGACCTGGTAGTCGCGCCTGACCTCGCAACCCAGGCGGCCAAATGGAAGCGTATCGAGATCGCCTACGACGACAAAGGCCTGAGCGCGCGCGAGCGCCAGATGGTTGAGAAGCTGGTTGAGGCTTCCCAGTACATCAATCGCATTTACTGGCGGCAAAGCGATCCTGAAGGGTTGCAGCTCTACATGCAATTTGCCGCCGAGGGCTCCGGCCCGAACGGCGGCCAGATCTCCGGGTCTTCCGATGCCGGGCGCAAGTCTGCAGGCTCAACCCACGACCTGGACCAGGCGCTGCTCAAAATGCTGCGCGTCAATGGCAGCCGCTATGACCTGCTGAACAACAACCAGGCTTTCGCCTGCCGCCAGAACGAAGCCGTCGGCGGCGCATGCCCGCCCGCGCCGCCTGGGCGGGCGCTGTATCCGCCGGGCGTTACGCGCGAACAAATTGAGCAATATGTAGCTGCGCATCCCGGGCAAAAAGCCGGCATCTACGATGAGCACACCATCGTTCGCCGCGTGGTGCATGAAGGCGCAAACGCCGCCGGCAACGCGCTTGAGCTCACGACCGCGCCCTACCGCTCCGCCTATGGCGCATACCTGCAGCCCGCGGCTGACGCGCTGCGTGCCGCCGCCGACCTGAGCGACGACGCCGCTTTCGCGAAGTTCCTCCGGTTGCGCGCCGACGCGCTGCTCACCGACGATTACTACGAAAGCGATCTCGCCTGGCTGGAGCTGAACAATCCTAAGTTCGACATTATCTTTGCGCCCTATGAAACCTATCTCGACGACCTGCTGGGCGTGAAGACTTCTTATGGCGCGGCCGTCATGATTCGCAACGAAGCCGAAAGCCGCAAGCTCGAGCTCTACCAGAAGTACGTCGCCGATATTCAGGAGGCGCTGCCGGTTGCGCCCGAGTTCAAGCCTTCCAAGCGCGGCCACCTGACCCCGATGGAAGTCATGAACACGCCTTTTCGCGCAGGCGACCTGCGCTACGGGTACCAGGCCGTCGCTGACAATTTGCCCAACGATCCTCGCGTCCACGCCGAAAAAGGCACCAAGAAACTGTTCTTCAAAGATTTCATGGATGCCCGTGTTGACTCCGTGATCCTGCCGCTGGCCAGGATTGTCATGCAGCCCGAGCAGGCGCAGCAGGCCTCAGCCGAAGGCTACATGGCGACCACCGTGATGCACGAGATTTGTCATGGCCTCGGCCCTGATTACGCGCGCGTCAACCGCCGCCAGGTGGATATTCGCGAAGCCATCGGACCCGCCTATAGCGGGCTGGAAGAAGCCAAGGCCGATGTGGTCGGAATGTTTGCGCTGAAGTGGCTGGTGGATCACCAGGCGCTTCCTGCTTCCCGCCTGAACGAGTTTTACGCTTCAGAAGTCGCCGGTATCTTCCGCACGCTGCGCTTCGGCATCGGTGAAGCGCATGGCCGCGCCGAGATGATGGAGTTCAATTATTACCTTGAGCAGGGCGCAATTGCGCACACCGCCTCAGGCCGCTTTTCCGTTGATTACGCAAAAATGCCGGCGGTGATTGAAAAGCTCGCAAACGAGCTGTTGGAGCAGGAAGCCACCGGCGACCGCGGGCGCGCAGAAGCATGGTTCAAAAAATATGACGTCATGCCGCCCGAGCTGCAGCAGTCGCTGAAATCAGCCACCGCCATTCCGGTTGATTTCGAGCCGGTATTCCATTGGCCTGACGCCGTCCGGTAGCTCGCCCGTGATGGCGCAAAGCTGAGGCCCGCACATTGTTCCGGGGGGCCTTCCCGTCGGCAGCTTTTTACGCCACCCAGTCAACTTTCGCCACGTGCGGTATCACGCCATCGCGAAAGCCGCGGCGCAGCAGCTCTTCCACCGCCCGCCGCCCTTCGTCGCCGTAATCAAGCGTCCGTTCGTTGACGTACATGCCCACAAATTTATCGGCCAGTTGCGGCTCCAGGTCGCGGGCAAACTGCATAGCATAAGCTAAAGCTTCCGCACGATGTTCCAGCCCATACTGAATGCTCTGCTTCAGCGCCGCGCCAATCGAGCGCATCAGGGCAGCGCCCAGGTCGCGGCGGATGGCATTACCGCCCAGCGGCAGCGGCAGCCCGGTTTGCCCGCGCCACCACTCGCCCAGGTCAATCACCTTGTAAAGCCCCCATTTTGCGAACGTCAACTGGCCTTCGTGAATGATCAGCCCAGCTTCAAATTTTCCCGCCTGGACGCGAGGAATGATCTCGTCAAACGGCACCACCTCGGTCTCCACGTGCGAATCGAACAGCTTCAGCGTGAGGTACGCGGTCGTCATCTTGCCCGGTATTGCGATTGTCCGCCGCGTTGCCTGCTCAGGCGTAAGCGGCTTTGAAGCCACGATCATCGGGCCATAGCCCTCGCCTACGCTGCCGCCCGAAGTCAACAGCGCATACCGTTCCTGGATGTACGGATAGGCGTGAAACGAAATTGCCGTCACGTCGTAGTGGCCCTGCAGCGCCATGCGGTTCAGGGTTTCAATGTCGCAGAGCGTGTGTGAAAACTTCAGCCCCGGCACCCTGACCTTGTTGGTCGCCAGCCCATAAAACATGAAGGCGTCGTCGCTGTCGGGCGAGTGCGCCACCGTGATCTCGCGGATTTCATTGCCTGCCATGGTTGCCATAGTTGGGTTGGCCGAATGTCCCGCTTGCAGCCACGCCTGGCCCGGCGCTCGCCGCACTTACCGGCTTTGGCCGCCTCTCACCTCGAACCGGTATGGCGCTTCACCAGCCGCCAGATGCCGATCGCCACGCCCACCACGGCGACCGTGCTCAATATCAGAATCGCATACAAGAGTCGCATTCAGGTTAAATGGCGCTGCCGCCTCCGTAAACCACAGGGCTCGGGCATTGTGCTCGGGTGAAGCCGACACAATTTTATCTTGTCTGCCGTATCAGCCTGCCCACGGGCGCTTCGTTGCGTCCAAACGCGCGCAAAAAATATGCCCCTCCTTAGCGGGAGGGGCTTCAGGCATTCAGGAGAGAGGAGAAGAATCAGTATGCTTGGGCAATAATCTCGCGCAGTCGCAGCCGCGCCTGGTGCAAAGCCTGCTGCGCTTCCTGGGAAGTCAATCCCAGCAGCTTCGTAATCTTCGGGAATTCGTAGCCTTCAACGTCGTGCAGCAGGAACACGAGGCGTTCGGTGCGCGGCAGCTTAATGACCGCCTGTTCCAGGTCAGTGCGCTTGATGTTCCCGCGCACGTTCAGAACTTCAGAAACCGTGCCGCATTCGAGCGTCAGCGTGCCCAGCGGGCCCATCTCGCGAAGCTCGGCAATGAGGGCGCGATCAACCACTTCGGCGGTCGGCTGATGGCTGGAGGCAAACACGCGCAGGAAGACATTGCGCATCATTTCCTCGGCCGAAATCTCGTTTTCCGTCATCCAGTACGCCAACGCATATACACGATGGCGGTTGGCCTCGTAGCACTCCTCGAACTGAAGCATCTCAGTGCGCGCAACTCCTGGTAAACGCACTGCAAATCCGGCCAATTTCGCTTGCTGGATGCTGCTCGCCATATTCACCTCGGGGGGATAAATTATTGTCGCTTCGTGGGAGCGCCTTTGGAATTGCTGCGGCGCGTCCGTCACTCTGGGTATTGCACTTCTCACGCCACTCCAGCAACTCTGCAACAAAACAAGGCAACCCCGACCCGCCGCTTCCCCTCCCGCCGCATTGACCTGCAGGAACTCACTCAAAATCATGCAGTTACGATGCGCACCACTACAGCGCACAACCGCGCCGCTAACAACGCCACGATCACGCTGCGCGCCGACAAGTGCTTGCCGCTCAACACAATAGCGGTTCCAAGCCCCACCCGTTGCCATCGAGCAGCCACTAAGCCGTTGCTCTCTATGACTTGCGCCGCACGGCTGGCTCAGCCGCTTAGGTTCGAAATGAGCATCTGAAGGAAGGGGAGATTGAAGGCACTCGCGATGCTAAGGAGTGGAATCGGCATTCCACATTGTGTGCTGCAGATGGATAGCCCAGGTGAGTAACAAATACGCACGGCGCGCGCAAGAAGGCGCCGGTCGCCGTTCGGCTGTATCAATAACTTGGAGCGCCCCAGCGCCGTTTTGGATGTTCGAAGATTGCAGCGACTCAGGCGGGCGCCAGGACGGTTGATGGCCGAGCCTCAAGCGCGGCGCGGCAGGCGGCAAACAAGTCAGCGACCTGGAATGGCTTGGTGAGGCAATGCACGCCATACACGCCGATGCTCTCGGCCACGGCGGAATCGGCCGCGTCTGAAACGGTCAACACTACGTGCCGCAGCAACTCAGGCCGGTTCTCCGCCAGCCAGCGGCACAACTCGGTTCCGTTGTAGCAGCCCGGCATCTTGCCGTCGAAAATCAAAATGTCGAACGAGCCATGCTGCAGGTGCTCGATGGCCTCATTGCCGTTGCGCAGCGCCAGCACGTTCGCGCCGGCGCCGGCCAGCACTTCGCGCTCGAACTCGCGCACCGAGTCCTCATCATCAACCAGCAGGATGTTGCGCTTCAGCACCACGGATCCGGCAAGCTCAACCTGCGGCTGCAACGGACCGGTGACATCCGCCTTGCGGGGCGCGGCCGGCAACCTGACCTGAAACACCGCCCCGCCCTGGTCGTGATTAAACGCCACAACCTCGCCGCCATGCTCTTTCATGATGCCGTAGCAGATGCTCAGCCCGAGGCCGGTTCCCTTGCCCACCTGCTTGGTGGTGTAGAACGGATCGAAGATGCGCTTGGCGTCCTGCAGCCCGGGGCCGCTGTCGTGGAATTCGGCCACGGCAGCGCCTTGCTGGGCAAAGCAGGAAACCCGCAGCGTGCCTCCCTTGCTGGTTTCAAGCATCGCGTCCACGGCATTGTTGATGATGTTCAGGAACACCTGCTCCAGTTGGTGCTGATCGGCAATCACGGCCGGCAAATCAGCCGCGAAGTTGCGCTCCACCGTGATGTTGTTCACGCGCAAATCGTAGTCGCGCAGCAGCAGGGTTTCATCGAGCACGCGCCGCAGGTCAACCTGCTCTTTGCGCGGCTCCCGCTGGCGCGCGAACGACAACAGGTTCTGCACCACGCGGTGGGTGCGCTGAGCCTGGCGGAAAATCTTCTGCAAAAAGTCGCGGCTGCGCTCGTTCAGTGGCTCGGCTTCCATCAACTGGGTGTAGCCGAGGATGGCGGTCAGCGGATTATTGAGCTCATGCGCCACGCCTGAAATCAACTGCCCCACGGCCGACATTTTTTCGCTTTGCAGCAGTTGCTCCTGGGCACGCTGCAAGTCGTCGTATGCCTGGCAGGCGCGCTGGTAGAGCCGCGCGTTTTCCGCGCTGGTTGCGATCTGCCGTCCGATGGCGGCCATCAGTTCACGCTCGGTGGCGCTGAAGACG
>JAJPJZ010000245.1 GCA_021323935.1 Terriglobia bacterium
GCAGGGTTGCCGAACTGCAGGAATGCGGCACGGCGAGCGCCTTCGGGCGAAGCACCGCGCGCAAGCTGCTCTTCAGCTTCGGCCTCGATGTGCGAGCGCAACTCGCGCTCCAGGTCGGCATCGCGCTTTTTGCGGCACTTTGAGTTGAACCAGGAAAGAAGGTCCATCATCTGCTCCTCTCGCTCGGGCGGGCCGGTGTACGCGGAAGCACGGTTGAATCAGGCGTTTTCTTGCTCGCTGCCGAGCAGCCGCGCGATCGCGCCGGTGAGCTGCTTCCACTTCGATTCCTCACGCACAAGCTGGCGCCGGCCTGCCGCAGTCAGGCGGTAATACTTGAACTCGCGGTTGCCGCCTTCCGCCTTCTCCCACTTGGCCGTCACCCAGCCGCGGCGCTCCAGCCGATGCAGTGCCGGATAGAGCGACCCGTGCTCGACCTGAAGCAGATCGTCGGTGGTGCGCTGAATGTGGCGCGCGATCTCGTGGCCATGGGCGCGGCCCAGCAACAGCGTCCGCAAAATGATCATGTCAAGCGTGCCCTGCAGCAGCTCCAGCCGGTTGTTCGCCATGGCAGACATTCTACTCTCACACGGTAGATTGTCGACTGTGAAGTGTTAGCCGCCGTCAGATGGCAAGGTGGTGCCGGCCAAGCCACGCCGGCCCGGGCGAGCAGCCTTCAGCATGGCGGCTTAAGCGCGCCGGGCGTCCGATTGAATCAAATGGAATCGGCGATTACGAGGTTCACATCGCCGGCGCCAAGATCGACCTGCAGCCGATACGTGCCCTGGCCCGACCAGTGAAATGAGCGGAACAGGCCGTCTTTGCTGCCGCCGAAGGCAGGAGCGTTGAGGTCGCCGGCTTTGACCGAAAGATCTACGTCTTTGTATTGCCGCGGGTCGCCCACTGCGACGCGCACGTCCCCGGCATGAAGATGGATCTCCTTGTCGCCTTCGATCTCGGCAATGCGAAGATCGCCGGCGCTGAGCCGCACCGTCAGGTTTGCTGATTTAGGCACCTCGACGGTGTAATGCATGTTGTTGGTCGGGCCGTCGGTCACAACGATCGCCTTCCGACCGTTGACATTGATGCGCGCTCTGACGGCAGGTGAGCCGCCACGGCTGTGGTCGCCATCGCGCCGCCAGGAGAGGCGGATGGTGTTGTCAGGCGACGCACTGAAGTCGTAGTCGCCGGCGCTTAAGTGAAGGTTGATGTCGCCCCCGGCCACAAAGCCGGCCTCCTGCGGATTGGCGCTTTGCGCCTTGGCCCCGATGCAGAAACAGCAAAGAGCTAGCGCGACCAGTGACAGCTTGAGCGTGGGCATGGGCAGCCTCCGAGGGAGACATACGCGCCTACGTGACGATTGGTTCCAAAATTCTGATTTCCGCCGGTGCAGACCACCCTCGCCCTTTGCAGCCCTACTCTTCTTCCACTTCCTGGCCGCGGGAGGCGCGATAGGCGGTCACGATTTTTTCCTGGACCATGGCCGGAACCACGTCGTAGTGCGCCATTTCCATGTGGAAGCTGCCCCGGCCCTGGGTCATGGAGGTGAGATCGGCGCCGTAGGTCAGCATTTCTGACATCGGCACTTCGGCCTTCACAATGGTCTTGCCGCCTTTGTTGTCCATGCCCTGGATGCGCCCGCGGCGGCCGTTCAGGTCGCCCATGATGCCGCCGGCGAACTCATCGGGCACGGTGATTTCAACGTGCATGATGGGCTCGAGCAACGTGGGCTTGGCCACTTCCATCGCTTTCTTGAAGGCGATGCGGCCGGCCGTCTTGAACGAAAGCTCGTTTGAATCGACATCGTGATAAGAGCCGTCGTATAGCGTGACCTTGAAATCGACGACGGGATATCCCGCCAGGTAGCCTCGCTGTGCGGCTTCAACAATGCCTTTTTCAACGGCAGGAATAAAGTTCCGGGGAATGGCGCCGCCGAATATCTCGTTCACAAATTCGAAGTTGCCCCCGCGCGGCAAAGGGTCCATCTTGATTTTGCAGTCACCATACTGGCCATGGCCGCCAGTCTGCTTCTTGTGCCGCCCCTGCACGTCGGCGTGGCCGCGAATAGTTTCGCGATACGGCACCTTGGGCGCCTTCAAATTTACTTCCGTGTGGTAGCGCTTCTTCAGCTTGGAGACGACGACTTCGATGTGCTGCTGGCCGGTGCCGGCAATCAGGAATTCCTTGGTCTGCTCGTCGCGGAAGAAGCGCAGCATGGGGTCTTCTTCCATCAGCTTATGGATGCCGTTAGAAAGCTTGTCTTCGTCGGCGCGGGTTTTGGGCTCGACGGCAAAGGTGATTGCCGGCTCGGCCAGTGAAATCTGCGGGTACTCGATGGGCGAGGCTTTATCGCCCAGCGAATCGCCGCTCAAGGTGTCGCGTAGCTTGGCAACCGCGCCGATATCGCCGGCGTGCAACTCGGGGACCGCAACCGCGTTCTTGCCCTGCATGACGGAAAGGTGCGCCAGCTTTTCTTGCGAGTTGCGAGTGTAGTTCTGCACCGTGGAATCGTTTTTTACCACCCCCGAAAAAACTTTGAAGAACGAAATGCGCCCGGCAAACGGGTCATTCACCGTCTTGAACACATACATCGAGCAAGGCTGCGCGTCCTCGACTTTGCGGGCTTGCGGGGTGCCGTTGTTCGGCTTCACCATGGATTGCACGGCGGCGCGGTCGGTGGCCGCCGGCAGGTAGTCGATGAGGAATTCAAGCACGCGGTCAGTAGCGATGTTGCCGAGGCCGGAGCAATACAGCACGGGGAAGACACGGTCAGTGCGGATGGCCTCGCGCAATCCCGAAACCAGGTGCTCTTCGCCGATAGTGCCGCGCTCGAAGAATTCCTCCATCAACTCGTCGTTGCCTTCAGCGATCATTTCAACCAGGGCTTCATGCCCGGCCTTTGCGGCCTCGGCCATGTTGGCCGGGATCTCGCCTTCCTTGCCTTTGCCGTTGCCGCCCATCTGGTAGGTGAAGGCTTTCATCTTCACCAGGTCGACGACGCCGGTAAGGCTTTTTTCGCTGCCGATCGGCAACTGCACCTCGACGACGTTGCGCCCGAAGGCGGTGCGCAGCGATTCCATCAGCCGCGTTGCGTCGGCGCGTTCGCGGTCCATGCGGGCGCCGATGATGACGCGCGGCAACTCGAAATCGTTGGCGAACTCCCAAACCCGCTCCGTCATGACTTCCACACCGCTCACGCCATCCACCACCACAACCACCCCTTCAACTGCCGGCAGCGCCAGCTTGGCCTCGTGCACGAACATGTTGAAACCGGGCGTATCGAGCAGGTTCAGCTTGGTCTTGCCGTATTCGGCAATGCCGATGGCGGTTGAAAGCGACATTTGGCGGGCGACTTCTTCTTCATCGAAATCAGTGACGGAGGAGCCTTCATCAACCCGGCCCAGGCGCGGCGTCGCCCCGGCCGTATAGAGGAGCGCTGAAAGCAGCGAAGTCTTGCCGGCATGTGAGTGGCCCAGAAAAGCAATGTTGCGTATGTTTGCGCCTTCGTAAACCTTCACGGTAAGAACTCCTTGTGACGCGCTGCCGTTCCCGTCCCGCCCGGCGGGATGGCTGAAACGGCATTATGCAAGCTGAACCGCTGCGGGAGAGGCACTCGGATGCGGAGACCCCGCACACGGAAAATCAGAAGATTGCGCCAAAAATCCTAGCACAACAGCGGCTGAAACGGTCGCGTGGTACTAAGGTGGCGGCCCGAGATTTTGGCGGTGCAGAATTGAAACCTTTGCCCGTTTAGAGTTATGCTGGAAAGCGTTACGGCCCCTGGTTCGCCTGGTTTCTGAATGCGCCGCTTTACGTCATCTGTACTTGCCGGGGTGCTCTTCCTGGCCGTCGCCGCTCCGGCGCTTGCCAGCGTTCCGACCACCCCTGCGCGCGCCTGCTGCATGCGCGCCGCGCATCACGCCTGTTCCCACGTTGCACTCAGGCCGCAATCGGGCCCAACCGTTACCTCGTCATGCCCGTGTGATAGCTGCGACCGGACGCTGGCAGTTCCGGCCGCGCGCTCGCAGCAGGCCGGCCTTGCGCTCGGCTTCGCTCCGCAATTTACTTACGCCTCTGAGTTTTATGGCTGGCCGGCACTCGGCACGGTCGCCAAAGTGCAGTCACAGCGTGCTCCACCGCGCTTCTCCATCCAGCGTGTGAAGTACCTGGGCGGCCGTGTTTCGGCCACGGTTCATCGCTGGACCGCCGCCGTCTGGCCTCTCTAATCAGGCCCGCTGGCAAACCGCTCCAGCTTTCCGCACGGTGCTGATTGCCTCAATGCGTCGCCGGCGGCAGGCTTGGCGCGCAATCCCGCCTAGCGCCTGCTCAAATGCAACTTAGGCTCGCTCGCTGAAAGCGCTCTCATGACGCGAACCCTGTTTTCCTGCTGCCTCGCGCTGCTGCTGGTCGTGCGCGCGATGGCCGGCATTTTTGGAGCGGTGCAAGGCATCGTTCACGATCCAGACCACCGGCCCATCGCCGGAGCCAAAGTTGAAATCCATGCCGCGGCTTCCGATTGGCATGCCGAAACTTTGACCAACGATCTTGGCGAATATCGTTTCCAGGCGGTGCCTATCGGCCGCTACACCATTACCGTGACGGCGGCGGGATTTGCTGCGCTGACCCGCGATGTGACGGTGGAATCGAACACCACGCCGGTGGTCCACTTCCCGCTCACGCCCGAGACCGTCAAGCAAAGTGTCACGGTCACGGCGGCGGCGCAGGAAGTTGATCCGCAATCATCAACCACTGAGAACCTGGTAAGCCGCGCCCAGATTGCACAGACGCCAGGCGCTGAGCAAACCAACAGCCTGGCCATGATCACCAATTACGTTCCCGGTGCGTATATGGTCCACGACCAGTTGCACATTCGCGGCGGCCACCAGACCACCTGGCTGCTTGATGGCGTGCCGCTGCCGAACACCAACATTGCCTCGAACGTCGGCCCGCAAATCGATCCTAAAGACATTGATTACCTTGAAGTGCAGCGCGGCGGGCTCTCGGCCGAGGAAGGTGATCGCACCTACGGCGTCTTCAACGTAGTGCCGCGCAGCGGGTTCGATCGCAACCGCCAGGCAGAACTGGTCGCAAGCTATGGCGAGCAGCAGACCACCAACGATCAGCTCAGTTTTGGCAGCCACACCCAGCGCCTGGGATACTTTGCCAGCCTGACCGGATACCGCAGCGATGCCGGCCTGGAACCCCCGGCGCCGCAGTTGCTGCACGATGAAACAGC
>JAJPJZ010000064.1 GCA_021323935.1 Terriglobia bacterium
AGTGGAATACGGAAGGGCCGTGACAGTTCAGGCCGCTTGATGCGCAGCCAGATCACGCCGATCTGCTGCAGGAAAAACTGCAGCAGGATGCGCGTGATGACCAGCATGGTGATCACCTGGTCGAGGGTGAAAAAGCAGAAGCACGCGGCCACCAGTCCCAATGCCACCAGCGACCGATGCGGAATGTTGTGGCGCGGATGAATGGCGGCGAGAAACCGGAAGTAGTTGCCGCTTTGCGCCGCGGCATACGGCACGCGCGAGTAGCCCAGCAGCAGCGAGAACACCGACGCGAACGCCGTCCACATAATCAGCAGCGCCGCCAGTGCCCCCGCCCAGCGCCCATACACGCGCTCCATCAGCGTCGAGACCACGTAAAAGCGCGAGTTGGTTTGTGCCGCGCTCTGCAGTTCGCGCCACGGCACGACGCCCAAAATGCTGATGTTCATCACGATATAAATCGCGGCGACCAGCACGATGGAAATAATCAGCGCGCGGGGAATGTTGCGCGCCGGCTCGCGCACTTCCTCGCCGATGAAACACACGTTGTAATAGCCCCAATAGTCATACGTCGCCACCAGCATGGCCGAGCCCAGGCCAAGGAAGAAATTCGAATCGAAGGCGAACGCGCCGGCAGGGAAGTCAAAAGCGAGCTTCGGATCAAAATGCGTCAGCCCGGCGATCATCACCCATGCGATCGTGCCCATCACGCCGATCCACAGCAGCTTTGAGAGCACGCCGATGGCTGAAATTCGCCGGTACGCCAGCAGCATCGCAACCAAACACGCGCCCATCGCCACCAGCGTTCCCTGGTTCAGCACGGCGCTCACGGCGAGCGGCCCCAGCAGCGGGATATTGACGGCAGCGACGTGCTGCCTGCCTTGCTCGAGCACCGGCCACAGATATCCGGCGTAGCGCGCCAGGCCAACGCATCCGGAGGCGATGGAAAGCGGCGCGCTGAACGAAAGCTGCCACACGAACAAGAATGACAGCAGCCGGCCCAGCTTCTGCCGGCCATAAATTTCCTGCAGGTAAAAATATGAGCCGCCGGCGCGCGGCATCGCGGCCCCCAGCTCGGCCCACACCAGGCCATCGCAAATGGCGAACAGCGCGCCAAAGATCCAGCCCAGCATGGCCTGCGGCCCGCCCATCGCCCCGATGATGAGCGGCATGGTGATGAACGGGCCCACGCCGATCATGTCAATCATGTTCAGCGTGGTGGCGCTGCCCAGGCCGATGCCGCGCACTAGCCGTGGCGCCTTGGGCTCCGAATTGGCAGGCGAAGACAAAGGGATTGCCGGTTGCCAGTTGTTGCGCGTCAGTTCATCCCCAAAACGCAGCTCCCAGAAACTGACACCTGGTAACTGCCAACTGACAGCTCTCCCTTACCGCGCCCCCGCACTCGCCGGCGGAACAATGCCGTTCATGCGCAGGTACTCCACCATCTGCCCGTATTCATCCGCGCAGTGGATGACCGCGTTGGTCGCCATCCCGAGCTTGGGACCTTTGAATTGCAGGAACTGCACCTGCTCGAAGGCGTTGGCCTCGGTCAGCCCCTTGGCGGCGCGATGGCCCACCGCAAATGAATCCTTGAGGAACTTGATGATGTCGGCCTTGGTCTTCAGTTCTTCGGGGCCGTTTGGGCCGGTGATGGAATCAGGCGGCTTCTCGCCCGAAACCGCGCCCCAGAAAAAGTAATTCGCCGTCGCGGTATGCTTGACGAGCTGCGCGAAGGTGCGCACATCGCCGAACGCACCATTCGGAATATTCAGGCTTGCCGGCGTGAAGTTGTATTTGTCTTCCGGCATGGCCTCAGCAACCCCCACCAGGTTGCGTTCGTAGCTGCTCACCTGCCGGTCAACCACCGCCGCAAGCGAAGCGGGCGCCTGCGCCGCCGGCGACGAAGCTGCCTGGCCCGGCGTGCCGGCTGAAGATTGCGGTGCCGAGCCCGCAGGCTTTTCCTGCGCGCTGAGCGCCGCCACAAAAAGCATAAACACCACAACCGTTGTCTTCATCCCGTCTGTCCTCCTGATTTTTACTGCCCGTGGCCGGCGCTCACCAGGTTCACAAACAGCCGAATCGCTCCCGGCACCCCTGACGGCAACTGCCTGAAAAATGCGTAGCCCGTGTAGATATACGTCCCTTTGCCGTACCGGGCCACCAGCAGCCCGCCTTTCAGCGGCTGCTCGCCGGGATCGTTCGCGGCCAGCAGCGGCGTGTAATCGTTCGACCACTGGCCCATGAAGTACAGCCCGCGCTCCTGCACCCAGCCGCCGAAATCCTGCTGCGTAATCACGTTGGGATACTGCAACACCGGGTTGCGCGCATCCAGGATTTCGACCGGCGCTTCTTCCACTGTGACGCGCTCATTCGCCTCCGTCGCCGGAAATGGCGTGAAGTGCCCCGCATTGAAGTTGCCGACGTTCTGGTTGTACTGCACCACCAGCGTGCCGCCGTTCTCAACGTACTGCAGCAGCCGCCGGTTGTAGTTGCGCACGTCCTGGCGCACGTCGTAAGCGCGGATGCCGAGCACAATCGTGCCGTAACGCGCGAGGTCGCCCGCGGCCAACTCTTGCGACGAGATGATCTGCACGTTCAACCCGATTTGCTCAAGCACCTGCGGAATCTCGTCGCCTGCGCCCATGATGTAGCCCACCAGCAGCTTCTCGGGCAGCTTGACGTTTACCGCGCTGATATCTTGCCGCGAAGGCGAATAGTAAAAATATGCGCCCAGGTCTTCGCGGGTGATGGTGGTGAACCCCTCGGCGTAACTGCGGGCGTTGGCCTCGACCGTCGCCTTCACTTCGTAATGCTGCTCATGCAGGTTTGACGGGCTTACGTTGAAGTTGTAATTGCCGGTTTCTCCGGCTTCAGCCTTAATCGCAAGCTCGGCCGGCGAAACCTGCCAGCCCGCCGGCACAACCAGCCGCAGCGTGCCCGCCACGCGCTCAGCGCCGGTGTTGCGCACCGTCACCGAAATCGGCTGGGGTACGGCCACGCGCCCGGTATTCAGCACGTTGGTAATGGGATCAAGCTGCACGCTCAGCGCCGGCGCCACCGCGAGCGGCCGCTGCTTCTGTCCGTAAATCGGATCCACATAGCGCGACTCGATCACGGCGCGGGCCTGGCCCTGCCCGCCGGCCGCAGTGTAGGCGGCACGCGCGCGCAGCGGCGGCGGGGCGAAGGGAAGCGTGGCCCACTTGGCGTCGTCAACGATGTAGAGGGCGTCTTCTTCCTGGTTCACGCGGTGCCAGTATGGCCGCGTGTACTGCGCATCAGCCGGCACGCTTACGCGAAAGCGGGCCTCGGCATTCTGATTGGCCTTAAGCTCGCCGGCCTTGGCCGCCTCGATGGTCTCGATCTTCCATCCCGGCGGGGCGTCAAGGTTGATCTCGCCTGGCGTGATCGCAATCCCGCTGCGGTTGTAGAGCCGCGCCGTCACCGTGAAGCTCTGGCCCGGGTTCACGAACAGCGCCGTTTGCTGCTGCTGCGGGAAAAATCCCGTCGCCTGCTGCGGCCCGCCGGGGGGATCGACGCCGGCAATCAACTCCACGCCCAGCGCTTCGTTGGCCGCGGTCCTGAACTGCTCGAGCTTGGTGCCGAGCTCCGTCTGCAACTGCTGCCGCGCGGCGCTCGCAAGAGACGAACCGGCGACGCGCCGCATCAGCTCGCTCAGCGCGCTTGCGCCAGCCACCAGCGGCGCAGCCGTCTTCGACGGATCGGCCGCAGAATACGCTGCCATCGCCTGCTGCGCCTTGCCGTCAATTTCCTGCAATGCCGGCGCAAGGAACGGCGCCTTGTCTGCCTCGATGCCTGCGCGCCGGGCAAGGCTGGTCAGGCTGGCATCGACACCACTGAACAAATCGTCGCCGTCGCCGCTCGAGACTCCATCCGAATCGGCAAGCTCGCAGCGCTCCATGCGGTCGCCCGGCGCAATGATGGGCGGCGTAATCTGCGAAAGCTGGTGCGACAAGCCCTCAAGCGAAAACTGCGCGTACGATTCGCCGAGCGCCGCCGAATATTCGCCCGTGTTGATCTGCGTGGCCGCGCCGGTCGCGCCAAAAAAGCAGACATAGAACTTCTTGGCCTGCCACGGCTGCAGCCCTTCGCGAATCTGCTCAGGAAAGCGGTTCGGATCGGCGGCGGCGCGAAACGCCTCGCGCGTCAAAATGCCGGATGCCTGGTGATTGCCGTGGCCGTCGCGCGGCGTGCCGCTGAAGCGCGACACCAGCACGTCAGGCTTGAACTCGCGAATCACCCGCACTATGTGCGAAAGCACCGGATCGTG
>JAJPJZ010000244.1 GCA_021323935.1 Terriglobia bacterium
GGTTTATCGAGTGGGTGGCGCAGTCAAACCTCCGACGGCCTTGTCATCACCTGATCCGAACTACAGCGAAGCGGCCAAAGCCGCGAAGCTGGAAGGGATTTCCGTATTGAAGCTAGTGGTCTCGGCCTCGGGTGAGCCTAAGGAGGTGGAGGTTGTGAAGCCCGTCGGAATGGGCCTGGACGACCGAGCAGTTCAGGCAGTAAAGCTATGGCGCTTCCGGCCGGCAACCAGAGACGGAGTGCCGGTCGCAGTGGAGATCCACGTCGAGATTAACTTTCGGCTGTATTGAGCCGCCGCTCAAATCAAACCGCCCGACCTGCTCCAATGTATTCATTGCCCTGACCCCTTTAGAGGCATAACCCCGGGTAGGTCGGCGCGCGGCGTTGGAATTCGTCTTCAATCGGGCGACGTGTATTCCCAGAGCTACTCGTAGGCGAGGGCGTCGATGGGGTCTTTGCGGGCGGCCTTGAAGGCGGGATAAAGCGCGCCGAGGATGGCGCCGCAGACTGCGATCAGTGTGGCGCGGACGTCCCAGCCCGGAGTGAGCAGGATGGGGATGGTGGCGACGCGGCTCTGGATGACGACGCGGGCGGCGTAGCTGAGGGCGATGCCGAGCAGGATGCCGAAGACGGCCAGCAGCACGGTTTCACGCAGCACCAGGTTGACGATGTAGGCCTTATCGGCGCCGAGCGACTTGAGGATGCCGATCTCGCGGGTGCGCTCCATGACGGCGGCATACATGGCCTGGAAGATGACGATGAAGCCGATGACGACGGCGACGCCGATGGCGATGTGGATGGCGGTGGAGAAGCCGGGAAGGCTTTCCGGGGTCATGAGCGAGAGCCACTCGCGCATGGTGAGCACAGACCAGTTCTGCATGCCTTGAATGTGCTTGACCTCGTTGACCACGGCGTCAGCGTAGGAGGGCGATTCGGCTTTCACAAAAAACACGGAGGCTTTGACCTGGGCGCCGAGCAGGTCCTGCATGGTGGCAATCGGCAGGAAGCGGCGGCCGCCTTTGCCGCTCTGCACTACGCCGGAGATGGTGAAGTCGTGGTTGAACAAGGAAACGTGCGAGCCCACGCCGACGTGGTTGGAGGAGGCGTAAACGTCATCGACCAGGATGGAATCGGCCGACGAGAACGGGCCGCCGGCGGTATAGACGAATGGGCCGGCGACGGCCTGGAAGCTGGGCAGGTCGATGCCCCAGATCACGTCGATGGAGTTTTGGGTGCCGAGCTGCCAGAAGGCGGGGGTGACGGCGACGACGTGCGGCTGGCGCTTGACCAGGTCTCCATATTTTTGCGAGACCGGGGCGGAGCTCATGCCGATGATCATGGAGGAGCCGGGCGGGCGGACCATAACATCGCCCAGGCTGCGGGTGCGGTCTTTGCTGCTTTCGAGCATGCCGGTGAACAGGCCGACGATGAGCAGGATAAGGATGACTTCGACGGCGACGGCGATGATGGAGATCAGCGAGCGCACCGGGCGATGAATCAGGTTGGACAGGATCATTTGGTTCATGTCGCTGCGCTCCAAACCGCTTGTGCTTCACGCCCGCGCGGTGATGGTTGATGCTCCTTTGAGAGTCGGCTCGGCGCGCAAGCCGGCCTCGCCGACCAGGGTCATGGTTGCGGCCGCTGCGCTCCAAGACCTGGTTTCAGTGTAAACGCTCGGCGGGATTTTGGGGTGCGCGGGCGAGCTCCGGGCGAGGCGGCCGGAGCCACACAAGACAAGCCCGGAGCTACCCAAGGCTGGCCCGGAGCTACACGAACGAGACCAGGCAATCGCGAATTAAAAGCCGGCCGGCGCCGGGATGGGCGGCGCGTTGGCTGCGGCGAGAATGCGGTTAAACGCAGGCAGGTCGGTGGAGACTGTGGTCTTCAGGGCTGCAAGCTGGACGTCGAGTTCCTGCGAGAGCTGGTTGAAGGCGGCGTAGGTCTGGTCGGTGGGCGCGGCGTCGGCATCTTCAATCACGCCCATGAGGTGCGCGATTTTGTTGTTGAGCTTGATGGGGAAGTTCAATGGGTCCTGGTTGCTGCGGTTGCGCACCTGGTAGATGGCTTCTTCCACCTGGGTGAGGTGCGAGTTCAGCGTGGCGCCGGCGGTTTTGGCTTCGCTGCTGTTCACGTTCTTGAGGCGGTCGTTGACCTGGTCGCGCAGGGAGCGCGCGGTGATGACGGCCTGGTCGGCGGCGGTGACGCGATCGCGCACGCGCATGGCGAGGTCGAATTGCTTTTTCAGGTCGGCGGGTGTGGCGTGCACGCGCGGATCGAGCGTGAGGTTGAACGATTGGGTTTGCGCGGAGGCGCTCTGGCCGTTGATGGTCAAGCGAACTTTGTAGCTGCCGGGCAGGGCGAGCGGGCCTTGCTCGGCGCGCGCTCCCCACAGGATCATGCCGGGAAAAACGGTTGAGCCCGCGTAGCGCAGGTCCCACACGAAGCGGTTCAGGCCGGGGTCGGTCGTGACTTTGGGTTCGCGCGGGCGGAAGTCTTCATCTTCGCTCTGCTCTTCGGCGGCGGGCTTGGGCTTGGCTTCAGGGCTGGTGAAGCTGCGCACCAGGTTGCCGGCGGAGTCGAGGATTTCGATGGTGACGTTATCGGCCTTGGATTTCAGGAAGTAATCGATGGCGATGGGGCGCGGGCGGCGCACGCCATCTTCAGGCTGGAAGAGGTAGCTGGCGTCGAGCGGCTTGAGCTGGCGGAGGGCGGCAATGTTATCGAGCACGTACATGGAGCGGCCGTGAGTGGCGATGGCGATATCGTGATCGAGCACTTCGATGTCTGAGACCTGGGTGTCGGGCAGGTTGAGCGAGAGCGATTGCCAGTGCGCGCCGTTGTCCCACGAGGCGTAGAAGCCGTGCTCGGCGCCGGCATAGAGCAGGCCGGGGCGGCGAGGATCTTCGCGCACCGCGTGGACGTAATCGCCGGGCTTGATGCCCTCGGTGATCCGGGTCCAGGTTTTGCCGTAATCCTGGGTGCGGTAGATGTAAGGCGCGCGATCATCCTGCTGGTAGTTTTGCGCGGCCACGTAGGCGGTGCCGCTCTGGCTGGGCGAAGCTTCAATCAGGCTGATGCGAATGAGCGCGGGCAGGCCGGGCGGGGTGACGTTCTGCCAGGTCCTTGCTCCATCGCGGGTGATGTAAACCAGGCCGTCGTCGCTGCCCGTCCAGATGACGTTGGGCTCACGGCGTGAAGGCGCGATGGTGAAGATGGTGGCGAAAATTTCAGGCCCGTTCATGTCGTGCGTGATGGGCTCGCCGGAATCGCCCAGGGTTTTGGGATCGTGGCGGGTGAGGTCGGGCGAAATTTTTTGCCAGCTTTGACCCTGGTTGGTGGTGCGGTAAAGGAACTGCGACGAGGTGTAGAGCACGCCAGGCTCAAGCGGCGAGAAAACGATCGGGAAGGTCCACTGCCAGCGGTCGGGCAGGGTTTCGGCGGCTTCGCCGGAGAAGAAGCGCGGGTAAACTTCAACGTCGCGCAACTGGCCGTTGCTGCGATCAAAGCGCGAGAGCAGCGCGCCCTGGCTGCCGGCAAAAAAAATGTCAGGATTGCGCGGGTCAGGCGCGATATAGCCTGATTCGCCGCCGCCGACGGCGTACATTGCGGGGAAGACGGCGCGGCTGCCGCCGCCGAAGCCCTGCGCGGGGCCGTCGCTGGGGACGCAGATGGTGCTGTTATCCTGCTGCGCGCCGCAGACGTGATAAGGAAAATCTTTCGTTGTGGCAACGTGGTAGAGCTGCGCCGTGGGGAAATCCTGCTTCGTCCAGGTCTGGCCGCCGTTGATGGAAACGGTGCCGCCGCCGTCATCGCTTGAGACCATGCGCTTGGGATCGTTGGGATCAATCCACAGGTCGTGGTTATCGCCGTGGGGAGGGCGCAGCGTGGTCTTGAAGGTCTTGCCGCCGTCGGTGGATTTGTAGAAGCCGGTGTTCAGGGCGTAGACGGTGTCTTTGTCTTTAGGGTCGGCAAAGATGTGGGTGTAATAAAAGGCGCGCTGGCGGAGCTTGCGGTCGTCGTTGGTCTTGCTCCAGGTGGCACCGCCGTCATCAGAGCGGAAGACGCCGCCATCCTCGGCTTCAATCAGCGCGTAGATGCGGTTGGAATCGGCGCCTGAGATGGTGACGCCGATACGGCCGATGACGCCGTGCGGCAGGCCGGGGCTGCGGGTGATTTCAGTCCAGGTGTCGCCGCCGTCGGTTGACTTGAACAGGCCGCTGCCGGGACCTCCGCTCGACATTTGCCAGGAGACGCGATAGGCCTGCCACATGGCGGCATAAAGCACGTTGGGATTGCGGCGGTCGAGGGCGAGATCGACTGCGCCCGTCTGGTTATCGCGGAACAGTTTGCGCTCCCAGGTTTTGCCGCCATCGCGCGAGCGGTAAACGCCGCGAGTGTCGTTGGGTCCGGCAGGGTGGCCGAACACGGCGGCGTACACCACGTCAGGGTTGGTGGGGCTGATGCGGATGCGGGCGACGGTTTGCGAATCATCGAGGCCCATGTGCTGCCAGGTTTTGCCGGCGTCGGTGGATTTATAAATGCCATCGCCCTGCATGATGTTGCCGCGCAGGCAGGCTTCGCCCATGCCGATGTAAACCACGTCAGGGTTGGACTCCGAAACCGCGACGGCGCCGACCGATGAGCTGTGCAACTGGCCGTCGGTGACAGGGTTCCAGGTCTGGCCGCCGTCGGTGGTCTTCCACAATCCGCCGCCTACCGCGCCGAAGTAATACTCGTTGGGCCGGCCCACGACGCCGGTGGAGGCGATGGAGCGGCCGCCGCGAACAGGGCCGACGTTGCGCCACTTGAGCGCCTTGAAATATTCAGGGCCGAAGGTTTGCGCTGATGAGCCGAGCGTGAGCAGGAAAACGAGGATAAGAAGGCGCTTCATGTGTGGCCTCGCGAGAGAATATGTGGCGTGGCGCGGTTTGCGCAACGGTTTTGTCGCGCCACGAGGTGAAGGGTCCAGGCGCCCGATCACGCCGCGGGCGGCGGCGGAGGGTTTGGGGCGGGCACTGAATTGGAGCGGCGGCGACCGTGGCCCGAATCAAACGACCAGCGGCCGGGGCCCACGATCAGCAGAAAAAGCAGGCCCAGCACCATGGAAAAATCGACGCGAGCTTCGTGCAGCATGGGCCAGAGGCCGTAAGGCGGCTTGGGCGCAACGAATCGCCAGAGATTGCGGCCCAGCAGAATAGGGATTTTGGTGGAGACGATTGCGACTGCCATATCGATGAGAAGCGGAATTGCGGCCAGACGGGTGAAGGCTCCAAAAACGATGAGCAGGCCGCAGACGATTTCAACCAGCGCGACGAATACGGCAAGAGCGTGAGGCGCGGGAAAGCCGATGCGTTCGAAGCGGCCGCCGCCCAGGGCATCGCGAAAAATAAATTTCTGCAGGCCTTCAGCAACGAAGACCCAGCCCACGAGCAGGCGGACCAGGATGACCCAGCTTGAGGCGGGTTGGCGCGGCGGAGGCACGGCGGCGTCATTGTAAGCCTGCGCGAAAAGCCGTAGAGTAATGCGCTTGCTGTGCAGGCGAGGAGAATGCATGTTCAATCGGCGGCGGTTTCTGGGTGCGAGTGCTGTGGGAGCGGCGTCGGTGCTGTTGCGGGGAACGCCGCGGGTGGAAGCGCAGGACGAGAATCCGCGCCAGCAGCCGGGTTCGGGCCGCGCATTGCCGGCGTCGATCATGGCGCTGAGCTCGATGCGCGACGAAGCGAAGCCGATTACGACCGAGGAGCGCCAGGCCCGCATCGAGCGCGCGCAGCAGCTCATGGCGCAGAACAACCTGAGCGCCATCTTCATGGCCGGCGGAACTTCGCTGAACTACTTCACCAACGTGCGCTGGGGAAACAGCGAGCGGCTGTTTGCGGTGATCATTCCGGCGCGGGGCAGGGCGTTCAGCGTGTGTCCCAGCTTTGAAGAAGATCGCGCGCGCGAGCAACTGAAGCAGGGGCCGTTGAGCGATGCCGAGGTGCTGACCTGGCATGAAGACGAAAATCCCTATGCGCTGGTGGCCAGCGGCTTGCGATCACGCGGAATTTCCGGCGGGACGCTGGGCATTGAAGAGCGCACGCCGTTTGTGTTCAGCGAAGAGGTAAGCCACGCCGCGCCAGCCTTGAAGATCGCAAGCGCCACGCCGGTGACGGCGGGCTGCCGGCAGATCAAGAGCGCACACGAGCTGCAACTGATGACTACCGCCAACCAGGCCACGCTGAAGGTCTATGAGGCGGTGTGGAAGGCGCTGCAGCCGGGCATGACGCAAAACGACGCCGGCGCGCTGATTTCAGCCGCATATCGCCGCGTAGGCTTCAACGGCTTTGCCAGCGTGCAGGTCGGCGAATACTCGGCGCTGCCGCACGGCTCGGTGACGCCGCAGGTGATCAAAGAAGGAACCATCGTGATGATTGACGATGGCTGCCAGGTGGAGGGCTACGCCTCAGACATCACGCGGACGTTTGTGCTGGGCAAGCCGACGGACAAGATGAAGCAGGTGTTTGACATTGTGCATCGCGCGCAGGCAGCGGCGCTGGCCGCGGCGAAGCCCGGCGCCGAGGCGCAATCGGTGGATGCGGCGGCGCGGAAGGTGATTACGGACGGCGGCTACGGGCCCGACTACAAATATTTTGCGCATCGCCTGGGCCACGGCATCGGCATGGATGGGCACGAGTGGCCGTACCTGGTGCGCGGCGACACTTTGAAGCTGCAGCCCAACATGTGCTTCAGCGATGAGCCGGGCATTTACATTCGCGGCGAATTCGGAGTGCGCCTGGAAGACGATATGCACATCACCGAGAACGGCGCCGAGCTGTTCACGCCGCAAAGCCCAAGCCTGGAGCATCCGTTTGGATGAGGCGTTGCGTGTTGCACGCGGTGACGGCGTGACGAATTATTGACAAACCAGGCGTTGACTTTCGCGCGGCAGCAGCTTACCTTTTGCCCCTCGATCAAACCCCGCAGCGAAAATCACAGGGGCTAAGAGGAGGATGCATGTCCCGTCTTTCCGCCGTTCTCTCCCTCGTCGCGGCCATGCTGATCACCAGCCTGGCGGTGGCGCAGGACAAAGATGATGCGCCAACTTACCTGAATGAAGCGACGGTTCAGCAGCTCGAAAGCATGATGGCGAGCCAGAGCCTTACTTCAGAACAGCTTGTGCAGTACTACCTGAGCCGCATTTTTGCGCTCGACCAAAACGGAGTGAACTCCATCATCCAGCTCAATCCGAATGCGCTGGCGCAGGCGCGTGAAGCCGACGCCAAGCGCCGTGCGGGATCGCACCTGCCGCTGCTGGGCATCCCGGTGCTGTTGAAGGACAATATCGATACCGGCCCGGCGTATGGAATGGCGACCACGGCCGGATCGCTGGCGCTTTGCATGCCGGGTAATTGCGCGCCGGCGCCGTTCAACTCGACGGTGGCGCAAAACCTGGTGAATGCCGGCGCCATCATCCTGGGGAAGACCAACCTTTCGGAGTGGGCGAATTTCCGCTCGTCGTTTTCAACCAGCGGCTGGTCGGGCCGCGGGGGATTGACCCACAATCCATATTCGCTGGACCGCAATGCCTGCGGGTCGAGCTCGGGCTCGGGCGCCGCGGCTTCTTCAAACTTCACGGCGATTTCGTTCGGCAGCGAGACTGACGGCAGCATTGTTTGCCCGGCGAGCCTGAATGGCGTCGTGGGCATCAAGCCGACGGTCGGGCTGGTCAGCCGGTCGCGCGTAGTGCCGATTTCGCACAACCAGGACACCATCGGGCCGCACACGCGCACCGTGATGGATGCCGCGATTGCGCTGAATGCGGTCATCAGCCGTTCGCCTGACGGCGGCGATCCTTACACCAGCGGAGTGCCGCTGGGCTGGGAAGTCTGCAACAACGCCTCAGGCGTGGTGTGTTCGCCTGACAAGCCGGCGACGGGAAAGATGCGGCCGAATCTGACGAATATCGACTACAGGACGTTTGTGCGCAGCGACGGGCTCACCAACGTGGATGGCCACGGAAAGCGGGCCGTGCTCGGAATGACGCGGTCAGGAGTCGATTCGGCGCCGCCACAGGTGCAGGAAGGTTTCTACGCCGCGATGGATGCAATCGGCAACGCGGGCGCAACAATCCTGGAC
>JAJPJZ010000270.1 GCA_021323935.1 Terriglobia bacterium
AAATTATAAGCTTTCCCCGCCCCACTCCCGGTAATCAGCACTTCCGGCGACGACCAAATTGAACGGCCGAGCGCCTCCGTTCGATGCGCGGCCGTGAACAGCGCGCCCTCGGAGGTGCCCAGCCATCTTGTTACTGTGTTATTTCGTGCCCGCTGCCCGCGGCTGAATCACTGGTTCGGCGGAGTGTTCGCCGCGCTTGCCGTCGCTGCCGGAGTTCCGCTGTAGCGCGTTATGTAGGGAAACACCGGCGTGACTTCGAACAGCAGCTTTTCGCTGGCCGATTGCAGCGGCACCGGCTTGCCTTTCACCAGGTCCACGCGGTCTGACCACGGATCCAGACGCAGCCGCGATCCCATCGGCAGCGCCGGAATCTGCTTGGTGTCGCGCATCTGCAGTTGCGGCGCCGAATTCTCCAGCGGCGCCATGCGCAGCTTGCCTTTGTCCACCATCATCGTGTTGCCCAGGTGCGCCTGGATCAGGTTCGGCAGCACGTGCTCGCGTAACGCCAGCGCCTTCATGAACAGCCCGATATCGTTCAGCTTGTCTTTGTAGGGCGAGTTCTTCAGGTAGTCGAGCGCCTTGGCGTCTGCCGCCGCTTCTTCATCGGGCTTGTGATGGAAGTTCATGCGGCGGAACGATTGCTCGTCGGGAAACAGCGTGCGGTCGCTGAATGCCCAGCGCGTGTCGAACTTGTGGCCGAGCGCCACGTGCGCCAGTTCGTGCGCCAGCACTGCGGCCAGCGTGGCTTCATCCGGCAACACATCAATCAGGCCGCGGCTCAGGATGATGGTGTGGCCAATGCTGAACGACTCCAGCGGCGTCGTGAGCATCACGCGGCAGCGCACGTCAGGCTGAATGTCCAGGTTGTTGGTCACTTCCAGGTTGTTGACGACCGTCTGCAGGATCTTGTCCACGTCGCTCGGCGCCGCCAGTATGCCGGCTCGCTGCAGCCGGTCAAGCGCATTGTCTTCGGCCTGGCGCTGCCACGCCCGCTGGCTCTCCACCGGCGTAAGATCCTGGCCGGCGTCGCTGCGGTCTTTGATGTTCGGCTGGTCCACCTGCACTTCCGTGAACTCGCTCGATGAGCCGTTGTTCTTCAGGTCGTAGCCCCACAGCCGCGTCAAAGCCTTGAACTTCAGGTGGCCGGTGCCGAAGCGGTAGGGAAGGTCGCTCTCTTCGCTGTAGATGTAGGCCGGCAGCCACAGCCCGGGCTGCATGTTCAGGCGCCAGGCATCGAAGTGCAGAAATCGCTGGAAGTGCGGCGATCCGCTGTAGGTGCCGTTGGCGCGCACCACGTTGAAGTCCTGGTCCTCCACCCAGATTCGGCCAATGAATCGCCCGGCGCCCGTGCCTTTCTTCGGCACCACGTCCATCACGATGCAGCGTGTGTCGCCCAGGAATTCGCGCTTCAGGAACTTGAAGTCGTAGTGCTGGCGGTCAAAACCGGTGTTGTCGATCATTGTCATTTGCGCAAAGCCGAGCGGCAGGAACTCAAGCGAATACAGCGAGTTCACTTTCTTCAGCATGCTGCGGAAGAAGCCCGGCTGCGGCAAATACGATTTGTCCCCCGGCCCTTGCGTGGTCAGTTGCAGCCGCCCCAAAAAGTAATTGTCACCGGAAGGCGCCGAACCCAGATCTTTGTCGTACTTCAGGTCCTGGATGTACGTTTCAACCAGCGGCGCGAATTTCTGCAGGGTTTGAACGTACTGGTGCTCGCGCGCAATCGTGCGGTCCACAGCTTGGTCGAACGATGTTGTGCTCGCGGCGAACTGTTGCGGAGCGGGCGACGGGATGGTCTTGTCACGCGGGGTGTCGTTGCTGGCGGCAGGTGCGGGCGCAAGCCGAGTGCCGTCGCCTGGCGCCGCGGTGGCTGCATCGGTTCCACGGTTAGCCGCGCCGGCGGTTGCGTCGGTGACCGGGTCGGCAGCCTTGGTCGTTTCAGGCGTCGCCGTTCCCGCCGCCGGCGGAGCATCGGTTTGCGGAACCGCCGATGGCTTCGATGGCGGAGCCTGGGTGGCGCTTTGCGTGCCGGCCTGCGGTGCCTGCTGGCCGTTGGCAACACTGACGAATGCAAACGCGGCCAGCGCCGTGGCCACGAAAATTGTTTTCACCGCGGTCATGAACCCTCCGGGGAAGGAGCCGCTCCGTTCACGGCCCGTTCACGCGATCTGGAAAACGATATGCAGCGTTGCGATTGAATCAACCGGCTGGCCTGCGCGCGTGGCCGGCTTGTAGCGGATCTTCTGCGCGGCAGCCATGGCTGCTTCATCCAGACCGTGGCCCAGCCCGCGCACCACGCGCAACACTCGCAACTGGCCGGAAGCGCCGAATTGCACTTCCAGCAGCACTTCTCCTTCGATGTGTAATTTGCGTGCTTCGTCTGTATAGGCAGGTGCAGGTTTTTGCAAAACTTCAACTGGCGTAAGGTTTGGCGCTGCCGGCAAGCCGCTCGCCCGGGCTGGGGCGGGCGCGGCCGCGTGCGTATCCTCAAAACCCGCCAGCTTTACGGCGTAGCGCCCGCCGCCGTTGTGGTCGCCTGCCCCCGGGCCCGCCACCCCAGACCCGAAACCTGCGCTGGCTGCGGTGCCGGCGATGCCGCGCTTGCCGCCTGTGCCGTTGCCGTAGCCGTCGCCTTCAGGCAGATCAAATGACCCTGTCTTGGCGATCTGCAGGCCGGCCTTATTCGGACTGTTTTGCGCCGGCACGCCGTTCGGGTCGCCAAAGCCTCCGGTCTGCACCTTATTGATTGCCGCCTTCACCGTGGCCACTGCTGAACTGCCTGAAAATGCGCCGGTTTCAACGTTTTTGTGGGCATTGCCGGCGGCCTTGGGCTCAGGGCTGCGACTGTCAAAATTGCCGGTCTCAACCTGCTTCGGCGGCTCGGGTGGGGGCGTAGCCGCTGCCACGACCACGGGCGGCGGTGCCGGTCTGGCTTCAATTTTGGGCGCAGCGGGTGGCACCGGCGGCTCAAGCCGCGCGCGCAAAGGCAGCGCCGGCCGTTCGGCGCGGCGAATCGCGACCGCGGGCGGCGGCTGAATGTGCCGAGGCGGAGGCTGCGGGATTGCCTCAGGCTGCTCCACCGGCAGGTACAGTGAAATTGCGTGGTACTGCTGTGAGGCAACGATTTTCGGCGCAATAACTCCGAGCCGCACCACCGCCGCGATCAGCACGGCCTGCAGGGCGTAGCTGGCGGCGAATGACTGCCAGCTTCGTTCTTCATGCAGACTCGAAAAACCTGGGGAGAACAGGTCGGGATTCATCTTAATGTTTAGCCCCGTCCGGGAGATTCGGCTCGTTCCCGCGCTGCCTGCCCATCAATTTGAGCCTCAGGCAAGCCGTCGCGCACCTAACAACTGGCAAATGCATTGCCATTCTGGTTCAGCCCCGGGACGGCTCAGTTTCCACACTTAAGTATGCCCGCCGAGACCTTCGCCACCGGCGCACGACTGGCTTTGTCCCTCGCAAATGCCCGCAGCTTGCAGCTTTATGCGGTTTTTGCGCACGCTGCTGCATACTTGCAACAAAACGGTGGGCCGCACCGCCTAGCCGCGCGCGCATTTCGCCGCCGCCGGCCATCTTTTTTCGGCCCGCAGTCGCTGGTTCCAATTCGGAACACGCCGCTTCAACTGGTTCCGTTTTGAGAAAAGCAGCTAAACCCATCACCAGCAGCTACTTAGGCCTTACGAACAACTCAACCCTTTTGCATCCCCTCCATAAAACCCCCAACCTGCGGGCAAACCTCCCAGTTGCGGCCGCGCAAAACTTACATGGTCGAGGCGTCAGCGCATTCAGACCCGAAATGGGAAGAAAGGTTGCGGCCGCGTCGTCGCATGCGCGTTTGTTAAGGTAGCCACGTGTCACGCAGCCTGAAGGCGCACATCCTGCTGGTGCTGGTCACCCTGATTTGGGGTGCCACGTTCCTGCTGATCAAGCAGGCCCTGCAGGACGTTTCAGCCCTGCTGTTCAACGCGGTGCGGATGTTGCTGGCGTCGCTGGCGCTGGCCGTCATTTTCCGCAGCCGCCTGCGTGGCCTGCGCCGCTCGCTCGGGCCGGGAATCCTGGTGGGGCTGTTCCTGTTTGCCGGCTACGAGTTTCAAACCAGCGGCTTGCGCTTCACCACTCCGGCCCGCTCCGGGTTCCTCACCGGAATTTCCGTGGTGCTGGTGCCGCTCATCATGGCGGTCGCCTTCCGCCGCCGCGCCAGCCTGTGGACATGGCTCGGCGTGCTGCTGGCCTTTGTGGGCACATATTTCATGAGCATTCCGGCCGAGGGAGCATTTTCGGCCGGCGGCATTAATCGTGGCGACCTGCTCACATTAGTGTGCGCGTTTTTCTTCGCGCTGCAAATCATCTCGGTGGGCCGCGCCACGGCAGCCGGCAATGGACCAGGCTGCCCGTTTGAACACGTCGCCTTTCTGCAGACCGCCACGGCGGCAGTGCTGATGAGCGTCGCCGCGCCGCTCGTCGAACGCCCACACGTGATCTGGTCAGGGCGAGTGATTGCAGCCATCCTGATCACGGGGTTGTTGGGGACCGCGGCGGCGTTCAGCATTCAAACCTGGGCACAGCAGTTCCTGCCGGCCACGCACACCGCGCTGATCTTCGCGCTGGAGCCGGTGTTTGCGTGGCTCACTTCATGGCTGTTCGCCAATGAACACCTGGCGCCGCGAGCCATCGCCGGCGCTGCATTGATTCTTGGCGGAATCCTGCTGGCTGAAATCCTCGGCGCACGCGTGGAACATGCAGCCGCAGCCTGAGTTGCCTTTTGCAACGCTCGCAGCCTTTACAAAAAGATATGCCACGAAAGCGCAGTTACTTGCGTCTAACTGATGTTCAGATGTGCTGCTGCGCCTTTCACGCCGGGGCACGAGCCATCGACCGGCGCGTAATTCTCAGCCATGCACCAAGGTCACGTTCCGCCTGCGCGCGCGAGCAGCGCAATTTGGGCCCGGCCCGCAACTTTGTATTATGCTGGGTAGTTTCTAATCACGGGCGCATGCTGAGTGGTGTTTCCGTAGGAGGCAAGACTGTATGAACGAGCGCGCACGCGCTTATGTGGGCCGGCTTCGGTCCCACCGGTTCGGTTCCACGCTGCTGGTGCTGCTGACGCTGACCGTCGGCATCCTGATCGGCACGGTGATTTCCAACGGAGTCAAGGGCGCGTCGGTCGCCAGTCGCCCGTCAGACGGTACGGCGCTGCAGGCGCCCAACCCCAAGCAACTGGGCAATGCCTTCTCTCAAATCGCCAAGCAGATGGAGCCGGCAGTCGTCACCATCTACACCGAAAGCGTTCCCAAGCAGGTGCAGGTCCCGCAAGGGCGGCGTCGCCGCAATCAGAATCCCGACGACGATCAGCAGAGCCCATTCGATGATTTCTTCAATCACTTCTTCGGCGGCCAGCCGGGCGGGCAGGGCAGCGCGCCGGAGCGCGCGCTCGGCTCGGGCGTGATCGTTGACGCCAAGGGCTACATCGTGACCAATGCGCACGTGGTGGAGGATGCCGACCGCATCCGCGTGAAGTTCAAAGATGACGCCGAGCGCTACACCGCGACCGTGGTCGGCAAAGATTCGGAAACCGACCTTGCCGTGTTGAAGATCGAGCCCAAGGGAAAAACGCTGGTCACGGCTAAGCTGGGGAACTCTGACGGCATGCAGGTGGGCGATTGGGTGCTGGCGATCGGCAGCCCCTTCGGCCAGGAAGAAACCGTCACCGCCGGAATCGTTTCCGCCAAGGGCCGCAACATCGTTCCGCAAAAGCAATTTCAGTTGTTCATCCAGACGGATGCAGCTATCAACCCCGGCAACTCGGGCGGCCCGCTGGTGAACATGGATGGCGACGTCATCGGCATCAACACCGCCATTTTCACCGAAGGATTTTCGCAAGGCTACATGGGCGTGGGTTTTGCCATGCCTTCAAACACGGTGCGCGACGTTTATAACCAGCTCATCAGCGGCGATCACCGGGTGGTGCGCGGCTCCATTGGCGTGGCCTTTAACGCGGTCGATAACCCCGCTGTGGCGCGCGTGTACGGAATCAAGTCGGGCGTGACCATCTCGAGCGTCACCAAGGGTGGCCCGTCCGACGCTGCCGGCCTCAAGCCCGGCGACACCATCACGACCGTGAACGGCCAGCCGGTGAAGACCGGCGACGAGCTGGTTTCAGAGATCACCAGGGTCAAGCCGGGCAATAAGGTCACGCTCGGCTATCTCGACCAGAACGGCTCGCAGAAGCAGACCAGCGTTACGGTCGTTGATCGCGCCAAGCTGTACGGTGAAAACACCGAAGAGAACGGCGATCAGGGCAATGATGAAGGCGAGCAGCAGGAGAGCAAGCTCGGCCTGAGCGTCCGCACCCTGACGCCTGAGCTGGCTGAACGCATGGATCTGCAGGGTACCAAGGGCGTGGTGGTCACGGACGTAAAGCCGGGATCGTTCGCCGACGATATCAACATGGAGCGCGGCACCGTGATCCTGCAGGTGAACAAGCAGCCGGTGGCCAATGAAGACGATTTCCGCCGCCTGACCAGCAAATTCAAGTCAGGCGACGACGTGGTCTTCCTGGTCCACAGCGGCCGCGGAGCCACCGCCGGCAACGTATTCCTGGGCGGCCGGTTGCCGTAGTAAACCGGCCCGCACCTGGTAACCACCGCCCTTGGTAATGGGCCCGCGGTTACCAGGCGCGCCCTTCCGGGGCTGCTGCGCAAGTCTTTTCTAAGCAGCAGTTTTGCGCGAAAATTTAACTCACGCTCGAACCCGCCGGTAACTACGGTAAGGGTCTGCGGCAATCTTTCGGCTGGTGTTCCGGCATCGAAATGGGAGATGATGCTGGAGTTCCGATCCGGTACGAGTTGTTCGGGGCCCGCTTTCGTCTATCGGCTTCAACCGCCTGGTTTCAAGGGGCGGGTGAAGCGAAACTTTAACTCTTGAGGTGTATTGCTTGGGCATCAACAATGCCGTTTCCAAGCTGGCCACTGTTGCAGTCTTAATGGCGCTTCCCGCTGCCGCGGCGTCTTCCGCCAAGAGCACGGCCGCGCCCCACACCTCTTCTTCTTCGGCCAAACTGCGCAAAACCCACGCCAACTCCATGCGCTCGCACTCCCGCAAACGGGTTCGCGGGCAGCAAGCCATTGATTCGAACCGCGTGCGCCAGATCCAGGCAGCCTTGATCCGGGAACACTATCTCCAGGGTGACGCCACCGGCGCCTGGGATTCGAGGACCAAGGAAGCCATGGTGAAGTTCCAGCAGGACAACGGCTGGCAGACCAAGAAGGTCCCGGATTCGCGCGCAATCATCAAGCTGGGGCTCGGGCCTAATCGCGCTGACCTGATCAATCCTGATACTGCGTTTGTCATGCCGGTTCCGACCGCTAAGGGCGGCGGCTCGGCCGCCAACCAGCCGCACCAATAATTTCCTTCTAAATTTTTGCGACTGCGGGTGGGGAACTCGCATCTTCAACGGCAGCATTATCGCGCCTGCTCGTTTGACACCTGTATTTCAGGCCGATACGCTGCTTGTTCGGAATCGCACCTTGATCAAAACGCGCCACAACGCCGGGACCAAGATTCTCATGTGCCCCTGCGCTTGTTGTTGTCTTGCCATGAAAGTTGGCGCGTGGAGCGTTCTGATCTAAGCACCAGGTTTTAGGTTTTCAGCGGCCCACTCGCCATCAGCAAAGCGAGTGGGCTTTTTGTTTGCGCCCAACTTTGGAGCGGGAATGGCAGAAACGTTATTGCGACAAACCATCGAGGCGCGGAACTCAGCCGCTGCCATCGAGGCAGAGATTGCGCTGCTGGAAGAGGCGATTGCGCGCTGGCGAAGCGGCGAGATGACCGAGGAGCAGTTTCGCGCCTTTCGTCTCAAGCACGGCATTTATGGCCAGCGGCAGCCGGGCGTGCAGATGGTGCGCGTAAAAGTGCCGTCAGGCGTATTGGATGCTGAGCAGCTCCGCGCGCTGGCGCAGGTTGCCGAGGCCTTCTCCACCCGCCGTGTTCACCTGACCACGCGTGAGAACGTGCAGTTCCACTTTGTGAAGCTGGAACACCTGCCTGCCATCATGCGGCTGCTCGCGGCCGCCGGGCTCACCACCCGCGAAGCCTGCGGCAACACGGTACGCAACGTCACGTCATGCCCGCTCGCGGGAATTTGCCCCACCGAAGCCTTCGACGTAACGCCATACGCGCTCGGCGTGACGCGATTTCTTCTGCGCCACCCTGAATTTCACGATCTGCCCCGCAAATTCAAGATCGCCTTTTCCGGCTGCGAAGATGACGGCAACTGCGCGGTAGCGGGAATCAACGATATCGGCTGCATCGCGCGCGCCGGGGGCGGCGAGGTCGGCGCCCGGCGGGGCTTCAAAGTCATGATCGGCGGCGGCCTCGGCAGCCTGCCCACGGAAGCCGCTACCTTTGCCGAGTTCGTGCCGGAAGAAGAGCTGCTTCCCGTTATCGAAGCCACGCTGCGGGTCTTCAGCGAGCACGGCAACCGCAAGAACAAGCACAAGGCGCGGATGAAATTCGTCTTGCGCGAGAAGGGAATCGACGAGCTGCGCCGCCTGATTGAAGAAAAGCGCAAGAGCTCTCAGCTCCAGCCCGAAATTTTGACCGTTGCCGCGCCCATGGCGCAGCCGCTGGTGAACATTGCAAAATCCTTGCCGGCGCGGGACGCGCCTGCTTCTGAGCATTACCAGCGCTGGTTTGCTTCGAACGTGATGCCGCAACGGCAGCCCGGCTACGTGGCCGTATGGATCAAAGTGGCGGCGGGAGGGATTGGAAGCGTGCAGTTGCGCGGCTTGGCTGAGGTGCTCGATCTCCTGCGCCTGCCGGCCGTGCGCATTGCCATCCTGCAGGATCTTGTGGTGCCCTGGGTGCCGAGCCACCGGGCGCAGCAGCTTTACACCGAGTTGGAGCGGCTCGAGCTGGCCACGCCGGGGGCGCGAACCATCGCCGACGTGACCGGCTGCCCCGGCGCCACCACCTGCAACCTGGGCATCACCCGCTCGCTCACCCTCGCAGAAGAGCTGGCCGCTCTGCTGGCGGACCAGGACGACCCGGAAGTGCTGAAGCTGCGGATCAAGATCAGCGGCTGCCCGAATTCCTGCGGACAACATCACATCGCCGATATCGGCCTCTACGGCAATTCGCGCAAACTCGATGGGCGGCAGGCGCCGTTCTACCAGCTCATGCTGGGCGGGCAAGTCACCGCCCAAGGCGTGCGCTTCGCCAGGCAAACGCTGGTGGTGGCCGCCAGGCAGGTGCCGCAGACAATCCGCGCGCTGCTCAGCGTGTACCAGGCGCAGCGCGCGCTCAATGAGAGCTTCACGGCTTGGCTCGGCCGCACGCCGGAAGAGCAGCTTGTGTCCTGGTTGCAGCCTCATGCCGAGCCGCCGCCAGGATCGCAAGAAAATTTTTTGGATTGGGGCGACAGCGACCACTACTCGCTGCAGCTCGGACGCGGGGAATGCGCGTCATGAGCCTGCTGCCGATTTTCGTCAAAGTGGAAGGCGAGCGCGTGCTGGTGGTCGGCGGCGGCGCCCTGGCCGAATCCAAGGTCGCGCTATTGCGCGAAGCCGGCGCAGAGCTCTGCGTTGTCTCGCCGACGGCCACAGCCCGCATTGCCGAATGGAGCCGCCAAGGCCAAGTGTGCTGGCACGCTCGCCCTGTCGAGCCAGGCGACATCGGCGGCAGCCGGCTGGTGTTCGCCGCGACCGGAGTTGCCGCGGTGGACCGCGAGGTGGCGCGGCAATGCCGCGAGCGCGGAATCTTGTGCAACGCCATCGATGATCCCGATTTCTGTGATTTCTACTCGCCTGCGGTGGTGCGGCGCGGCGATCTGCAAATCGCCATCTCGACCAGCGGCCGCAGTCCCGCGCTGGCGCAACAGATCAGGGAGCAACTTGAACGGCAGTTTGACGGCGATTGGGTGCAGCGTGTCGATGACCTCGGCACCCAGCGCAAAGCGCTGCTGGCGACGATGCCCAGGGGAGATCGAAGGACACTCATTCTGCGGTCGCTCGCGAATGCGGCGCTGGTTGCGGCGTTTGGAGAACACAACCAGCCCGGCAAAGTCTATTTCGTGGGCTCGGGACCCGGGGCTGCGGATCTTTTGACGGTGCGCGCGCTTCAGGTGCTTCAGCAGGCCGATGTGGTTCTGCATGACGAGTTGGTGCCTGACGAAATCAAGCGGCTGGCGCCTGTCGATGCATTGCTGCTGAATGTGGGCCGGCGCTGCGGCCAGCCTGAAGTTCCACGTGAAGTGATTTGTGCGCTGCTGGTGAGCCATGCCCGCGCCGGGCGCGCCGTGGCGCGGCTGAAATGCGGCGATCCCTCCATGTTTGCTCGCCTCGGCGAGGAGATGGAGGCGCTGGAACGATCCGGCATTGCGTTTGAAATTATCCCCGGGGTAACGGCGGCAGTGGCGGCGGCGGCAGCCGCCCAAATTTCCCTCACCGACCGCCGTTTGGCCTCGCACGTGGTGTTCACCACTGCCAGCCTGTCTGGTGGCCAGCTTCAGAGCTGGCGTGGTGCGCTGATCGAAAACGCCACGCTGGTTATTTACATGCCGGGCCGCGACTTCGGCTCCCTGGCGGCGCGCCTGGCGGCGGCGGGCGCGGGCGCGCAGGTTCCCTGCGTCGTGATCAGCAGCGTGTCGGGGCCGGGTGAAGAAGTTTGCGCCATGCCGCTTGGTGAGCTGGCGCAATTCCAGCCGCGATGCTCGCCGGCAATCGCCATTGTGGGTGAAGTGGCGCGAGGAATTTGTGACGCTCGGCCTGCGCCGGCGTTTGCGGCGCCGGATCGCGCTTGCGCAACCGTTTGAATTCAACTAGGAGGAACTACACGTTATGGCAGCTTCAGCATTCAAAATTCATATTCCAACACCGCTGCGGCAGTTCGTTGCCGGCGACGAAGCGGTCCAGGTGCCGGGCACAACCGTGAGCGACGCTCTCGCCAACCTGGCGGAGCGCCATCCGGGACTGCGCAAGCACCTCTACGACGATCAAGGCAGGCTGCGCGCTTTCGTCAATGTTTACGTGAACGACGAGGACATCCGCTACCTGGAAGCGCGCGAGAACACGCCGCTGCGCGAGGGCGACAGCATCTCAATCGTGCCTTCGATTGCGGGCGGCAGAAGGTAAGGTCAAGCGGCGAGGGCAGCAGGGAAGCGGCGGGCAACTCAGATACCGAGTTTCTTCACTTCCTCGTTGTAGTACTTGCGGTAGAGGATGTCCCATTCCTGGCTGCCTTCGAGAATGGTGCGGCGCTGCGATTCAATCTTCTGACGGGCGGCCGCGTCGATCTTGGCCTCTTCCTTCAGCAGCTCTTCCAGCAGGCGGCGGGCTTCCTGCCGGATGGTGTTGCGGTCCTCGACAAACTCAACGCTGTCGGTCTCGGCCAGCGCGTCGGTGACGGCGCGCGCCAGCACGTTGATTTTGTCGCGCGTGAGCCGCAGGCCGCCTTGCACTTGCTGGTCGGGCGCAGGCATCACAACACCGCCTTGTACTTGCGCACGAGCTCGTTCTTCACCTTCTTGAACATCTCCTGGTAGCTGGCGCCGCTTTTGCGCATCTCTTCCGAATACGCCTGCAGGATCACGCGCACCTCGTCGTTGATGCGGTCTTCCACCGCCATCTCTTCCAGCATGGCGGCATTGACGCGGTCGGTTGCGCCTTTCAGGTCGCTGGTCTCGATGAATTCGGTTTCCAGCAGCTTCCGCGTGATCTCGCGCGCGAGGTAGCCGACGTATTCCTTTGAAAGGATCATGGGGTGACGGAAACAATTGAGTTTACAGCCTCGATTGCGGCGCTCGCAACACGGCCCGCGCCGCGCCGGAGTATGATGGAGAGTTGATGCAAGACGATCTCCACGGCGTGAAAGATGACATGGTGGCCTTCATCGAGGGCCACGGCATGCGGCGCTTCCAGGGCTACGTGAACCCTGAGGAAGTGCCGGCGGTAGCGTGGGAGACGGGCGACAATCCTGAAAGCTGGAAGGATTTTGTGGAGCTGGCCAAGGCCGCCGGCGCCACCTTCCTCACCATGAACTCGGTGGAACTGCAGCGCGAAGATGTGGATTACATCGTCGATACGCTGCGCAATTCCAACTTCGCCGATGAAGAGGACATGGAAGATGCGCGCTGGCTGCGCGCCTACATCGGCAAGACCGGTTACGTGCAGCTTGGCTGGGCCTACGCCGGAATCGTGTTTACCTTCGACGCCGCCACCGAGTGGTACGAGCGCTATCAGCGGCTCAGCGAAATGGCCGAGGAGTTCGGCGGCATGGTGATGGATAGCGGCGAAGAAGAGTGAGCGAACGACGCATCGGGGAAACGCGAGCCTCCTAAAACGCTGATCGTGCGCCGCATAGGCGAGGCTATTTCCCACAAGCTCTGCGCAGATTTTCCGATACAAAATTTCCCAAGTAAGCAATCATGAGTGATGCGCTGGCAGTTCCGCAGCATCGATGAATCGGCCGCACAGCGCCTGGCTTCGGAAGCCGGCGTCGCGCCGCTCATCGCGCGCATTCTCAGCGCGCGCGGAATCGCCACCGCGGAAGCCGCGCACGACTTCCTGCATCCTTCGCTCGCGCAGCTGGGTTCACCGTACCGCATGGCCGGCATGGCCGTCGCGGTGGAGCGCGTCTGCGCCGCCATCGAACGCCGCGAGCGCATCCTGGTTTATGGCGATTACGACGTGGACGGCACTACCGCAATCGTGGTGCTGAAGACAGCCATTGAGCTCTGCGGGGGCGCCGGACTGGTGGAGTTCCACGTCCCGCATCGCATCCGCGAAGGCTACGATTTGCGGGTTGACGTGCTGGAGCGCGCGGCCGCCGAAGGCGTGCGCCTGGTCATCAGCGTCGATAGCGGCATTCGCGCGTTTGCCGCCGCCGAAGCCGCCAGGCGCGCCGGGCTCGACCTCATCATCACGGACCATCATCTGCCCGAAGCTCCGCCCGGAGAAGCCTCGCGTATTCCAAACGCCGTCGCCGTGCTGAACCCTAACCAGCCCGGTTGCGGCTATCCCTGCAAGGCGCTGTGCGGGGCAGGCGTGGCCTTCAAGTTGGCGCAGGCCTTGCTTGAGAAAAGCGGCCGCGAGCGGCTGCTGCCTTCATTCCTCAAAGTTGTGGCCATCGCCACCATTGCTGACGCAGTGCCGCTCGTCGGTGAAAACCGCGCCATTGCTGCCATTGGCCTGGAAGGCCTGCGCGATCCCCGCAACCTGGGATTGCGTGAGCTGATGAAGGCTGCCTCGATCGATGCCGGCCGCAAGCTCAAGGCCGGCGACGTGGCGTTTCGCATTGCGCCGCGCGTCAACGCCGCCGGCCGCATGGATATCGCCAACGATGTGGTCGAGCTGTTCAGTGTGCGCGATGAAGCGCGCGCCAAAGAATTGGCCGCGAAGCTGAACCAGCTCAACCTCGATCGCCAGCTGGAAGAGCAGCGAATCATCGCCGCGATCGATGAGAAGATGCTGGCCTGCTCCGAGCAGGACCGGCCATCCTGCCTGCTGGTCGCGGGTGATGGCTGGCATCGCGGCGTGCTGGGCATCGCTGCCACCCGCGTGGTCGAGCGCTACTGCCGGCCTACGCTGGTGGCTTCGCGCGACGATTCAGGCCAGGCGCATGGCTCGGGCCGCTCTATACGCGGTTTCCATCTGCTTGAGGCGCTGGAGAGCTGCGCCGAGTTGTTCACGCGCTTTGGCGGCCACGCGTATGCCGTCGGCTTCAGCCTGCCTGCCGATTCGCTCCGTGAACTCGCTGGCCGGCTTGATGCGTTCGCGCGTGCGCGACTCACGCCCGCCGACTTTGAGCCCACTCTCGAAGTTGACGCCATGCTGCCGCTCAAGCACGTCAACGATGCGCTCTGCGCCGAACTGCAGAAGCTCGAGCCATTCGGCGCTGGCAATCCTGAGCCGCGCTTTGCCGCGCGCGGCGTGCGTGTGCTCTCGCCTCCGCGCCTGCTCAAGGAAAAGCACCTGAAGCTGAAGCTCGCGTGCGCGCGAAACGGCAATGGCCAGTTTGTTCGCGGTATCGATGCGCTGGGCTGGCGCATGGGCGAGAAAATGACCCACATCGCTCTTGGCGACGATGTTGATGCGGCTTTCACCGTCGAGCGCAACAGCAACCCCGATTTCCCCGGCTTGCAGTTGACGCTGCTCGACGTGCAGGCGGTCGCGGCGCAGGCAGCCACCGCCGTCTGACGTTAATCGCGAACCATCGCGGCCTCGAGCCGCGGCGCCGCCCTTACCGGCCATACCGCCGTTACGGCCGCCAATCCATACAGCACGCCGACAATAAAAAAGCCGCCGGCCAGCGCGATGTTGTGCGACACCGCGCCCACGACCAGGCCGAACGCAATCTGCAGCAGCGTAGCCAGGAAGTAGAACGTGTTCTGCACGCGGCCCATGAAGTGCGTCGGCACCATCTCCATCATTCCTGAAGTTATGCCTACGCCGCCCACGCCGCGCGCCGAGCCCATCACGCAATACGTGGCCGCCGCGATCACCATGAAGTGCGAGAACGGCAGCACGAACAGGCACGCGCCCAGCGCCGCCATCGTGATCGCCACCGTCTTTCGCCCGCCCAGCTTGCGGATCATCACCGCCGAGTACGCCGTGCTCAGGAACGCCCCAATCGCCCACGAGGCGTTCAGGTGCCCGTAGCCGCTGGCGCCGGCGTGCAGCAGGCGATCGCTGAGCGGCGCCGTCAAAATCCCCTGCGTCCACATCCCGCTGATGAACAGCGACCAGCTTATGCCGAGCGGCAGGATGTAGCGGTTCTGCCGAAGGAATTCGTAGCCTTCGCGCAGCTCATGCCAGAAGCGCGCAATATCGCCTTCGGCTTCGCGCAATTCAAGCGCGAGCTCGCGCGCCTCTGAAGCCGCCTTGGCCGCGGCCATCCTGGGCACGTGAGTTCCCTTGCGCACGAACAGGTAGCAGGCAAACGAAACCACGTACGTGCTGAAATCGATGAGCATCACGCCGCCCAGTCCTATTTTGTTGTAGGCGTAGCCGACCAGCGCGCCTGCCAGCATCCATCCGCCCTGCACGCCGGCCAGCAGAAACGTATTGGAGTGCACGAACTCCGAATCCGGCGTCAGCTCCTGGATCAGCGCCGTCACCGTCGGCCAGAACATCCAGAACCCGGCGGCAACCGCCATCCCCGCCGCATAAAGCTCCCAGATGGCAATGCGATGCATCAGCGCCAGCACCGCCACCGTGCAGGTGATGACGGCGCGCGCGGCATCCAAAAACATCACCAGCCGCCGCCGGTCTTCGCGGTCGATAATCACGCCGGTAAACGGCATCGTGACGATCGCCGGCAGCGTGTTCAGCACCACCAGCAGGCCCAGCGCCATCTCCGAATGCGTCACCTGCAGGATGAACCAGGTCGTGGCTGCCGAATTCATGCCGCTGCCGATCATCGAAACCAGGTTGGCCACGAAGACGAGCTGCAGCGGGCGATTCGACAAAATCTTCTTCATGGAATTTTGGTTACTTTGCGGCGAGCAGCCGGCGTGAGCTGCCTTCACTTTAACATCTTGATTTCCCAAGCCCAGCCGGGCCGAAACGCAGTAGTTCATGGACCAGTGGGGGGTTACCCGGCGCGACTGCCAACCTATAATTACCTGAGCACCCCGGAGGAGATTCCGCTTTGAGGCGTTCGCCGGCAGCATTGGCCGCGGCGGTGTGCGTTGCCGTAATGGCGATGGCGCAGCCTTACGCGCCTTCGCCTGCCCGCGAGGTCCGCGAGGCCTACTTTCAGGGCCAGGTCGTGCCTTTCCAGGCCGAGCGCGATTCTTTGCTCCAGCGCTCGTTCACCATCGGGCCATGGCGCTTCGGCCGCCGCCTGAAGGCCAAGCCGCGCGATGGCCGGCTGAACCTTTACGTCGTCTCGCCCGGCAGCCAGTTTTCCGTGGATGGCGGCCAGCCTTACAGCTTCAACTGCATCGTGAACGCTCTGCCCAAGGCGGGCGCTGAAGTCGAGTGGGACGTTTACTGGGCAATCGCGCTCGATCCCGGGCTCACGCGCGAGATCCGCAGCGAGCAGGACCTGCTGCTGGCCACGCAAAAGGATTTTTCCCCGCCCGACGATTTTTCCATCAAAGACGCGCCCGGCCACGAACTGCTTCGCCGATATCTTAGAATCGCTTCGGTTGACGAGCTGGCTCAATACCGCCGCAAATCAGGCCAGTTGCCGCGCATGCTGATTGTGCCGGCACGCATTGTCCTGAAGGCCACGGCGGGCGACCAGCCCGAATCCGACCGAAGCGAATGAAGCTGAAATATCTTTTCGGCCGTAAAGAAAAAAACGAGCACAAGATCATTCGCCAGGCCGCGCGCCGCGGCGCTGACCTGCTCCAGCCTGAATACCATCGCCCCACTCCCGAGTGCCCCAATCCTGAGCGCTGGAGCATGTACGACTCCATGACCGCCGAAGTCGAAGTGCTCGAATTCCTGCGCTGCCTCGTCACCACCATCAAGCCGCGCCTGGTGGTTGAAACCGGCACTTTCATGGGCATCAGCACGCTCTGGCTGGCGGAAGGCCTGAAGCACAACGGCTTCGGCCGCATCGTGACCTGCGAGTTCGATCCCGCGGTGTTTGCGAGCGCCCGGCAGCGCATCGCGGCTTCCGATCTCGAGCATTGGATCGAAATGCGAAACGAATCAAGCCTTGAGACCAGAATCGAAGGCGACATCGACCTGCTGTTCAGCGATAGCGACATGCCCGTTCGCGAGCAGGAGGTTCGGCGCTTCCTGCCGCAAATGAACCCGGCCGGGCTCATCCTCATGCACGATGCCAGCTCGCACCTCAAAGTGGTGCGCGAGGCCGCGCTCAAGCTCGAGCGCGAAGGCCTCATCTCAGTCGTGCTGCTGCCCACGCCCCGCGGCCTGGTCGTGGCGCAGAAGCGCGCCGGCCGCAAGTAAGCTTCAAACCTCGCCCTGCTGCTCCCGGCGCACACCAGATATCGCCACTGGAAGCTAGAAACTTCGGTTGTGCTGGAGTAACATTCCCGCCGCAAATTGCGCTCCGCTCGTGAGCGCAACCCCTCCACGGAGGTCCCGCCATGAAGTTCACGCGTGCAGTATGTGTCGCCCTTGCGGTTTCAGCCGCCTTCCTCTGTGCCCAGGCGCAGCTTGTGCAATTCACTTTCCCGGCCGGCAGCCCTGAAGACCAGGCCAGCGACGCCATCGCCAAAGAAACTGACGCGCAAAAGAAAATTGCGCTGCTGAATGATTTCGTGCAGAAGTTTTCGTCCAATCCGCTGGCCGTCGCCTACGGCGGCTGGCAGTTGGCCCAGGCCTATCAGCAGGCCGGCGACCTGAAGGCCGCTCGAGCCGCCGGGGAGAAGGCCCTTGACGCCATGCCCAATGCCGTCGATATCGCGGTTGCGCTCGCCAACATTGCGCAGCAGCAAAAGGACAACGCAGCCATCGTGAACTACGCCGCGCGCGGCGCTGCCGCATACGATGCCATTGCCCGCCAGCCCCGGCCCGCCGAGCAGGCTGAAGCTGACTTCGCCGCGCAGGTCAAGCGCCAGCAGGAATCGGCTCGCCCCGCCTACGACTACCTGGAAGGCGCCGCATTCAACGCCATCATGAACGAGCAGGACGCGGCGGCACGCATGGGCCTGGTGCGGCAGTTTACCCCGGCGTTCCCGAAGACCCGCTATGCCGCGCAGGTGGCGCAGTACGCCATCATTTCTCTGCTGCAGACCGGCGACTTCAGCGGCCTGGCCAGCTACGGCGAAAAGGCAGTCAAGGAGAATCCCGATAATGCCGCCGTGGTCGTGCTGGTGGCGCGCGGTTATTCCGAAGACCAGAAATCGCCCGCGCACCTGGAGCAGGCCGCGGTTTACGCCCGCCGCGCCATCGCGCTCGCCCAGGCCGATTCCTCGCTCACCGCCGAACAAAAAAGCCAGATGATCGGCACGGCAAAATCGGTGGTGGGTTGGTCGCTGCTGCGCCAGGACAAAGCTGCCGCGGCCATTCCGGAATTAAAAGAAGCCGCGCCGCTGCTGAAGTCCAATGCAGTTGATTATTCCACCGCGCTCTACGGGCTGGCCTTCGCTTACGCCAAGCTCAACCGCATCGCCGAGGCCCGGGCCACGCTCTCTGAAGCCGTTACGGTTGAAGGTCCGTATCAGCAGCCCGCGCGCGAGCTGCTGCAGAAGGTGAATGCTGCCAAGCCCGCAGCTCCGCGCAAGCAGTAGCGCGCGCTGCGAAGGTATCGCTCCAGCCACACGTTCAGGCGCCCGCAGCGGCGCTGCAGGGGCGTGTTATCCACAGCAAGGTTTCGAATTTGTTTTGCCCCTGCCGGGCTGGTGTGATACAGAAGCAGGGTTGGCAGCTCGGGAGGGCAATTGGGCCAGGAAGTCGCGTTGCTCGCGGTGTTGGCGCTATCGGTGGTGGCATCGCTGTGGCTGGGCGCGCGCCTGGCGCGCCGTACGCCGGCGGCCGAAACTGCGGCGGCTGAAGCCCGCTGCAATGAGTTGAGGGACCAGGTTCGCGCCTCGCAGGCGCGGGCGGATGATTTGCAGCGCCAGCTCACCGCATCCGCCGCAGCCCAGCGCGCCGCCGAAACCCAGGCGGCAGAAACAGAAAAAAAGCTGGTCGAACAGCGCCAGTTGCTCGAGCAGGCCCGCACCCAACTTGGCGATTCTTTCAAGGCGCTGGCCAATGACATCCTGGAAGAGAAAACCAGGCGCTTCACCGAGCAAAGCCGGTCGAGCCTGGCGCAACTGCTCGAACCCCTCGACCTCAACCTGCGTGACTTCAAGGCCAAGGTTGACGAAGTTTACGTTAACGGCGTGCGCGAGCGCGCCTCGCTCGAGGAGCAGGTCAAGCAGCTTGCCCAGCTCAATCAGCAGCTTTCGCAGGATGCCGGCAACCTCACCCGCGCCCTCAAAGGTTCGGCCAAGACTCAGGGCACATGGGGTGAGCTGATCCTCGAGCGCGTGCTCGAAGCGGCCGGCCTCCGCAAGAACGAAGAGTACGAAGTTCAGACCCGCTTCCGCAGCGAAGACGGACAAATCGGCCAGCCCGACGTCGTCATCCATCTGCCTGAGAATCGCAATCTCATTGTCGATTCCAAGGTCTCGCTGAACGCCTACGAAGAGTATGCCAACTGCGAAAGCGAACCGCTGCGTGCTGAGGCCCTGAAGCGCCACGTGCAGTCGGTGCGCGCGCACATCTCCGGGCTGGCAAAACGGAATTACCAGTCACTCTACGATCTGCCTTCGCTCGATTTCGTCGTCATGTTCATCCCGATCGAGCCTGCCTACGCGCTGGCCATCGCCACTGAAAGCGAGTTGTGGCTCGAAGCCTGGCAAAAAAACGTGCTGCTGGTCGGGCCCAGCACGCTGCTGTTCGTAGTGCGCACCGTGGCACATCTCTGGCGGCAGGAGCAGCAAAACCGCAGCGTGCAGGATATTGTCAGCCGTGGCGCCTCGCTGTACGACAAGCTGGCCGCCTTCGTTGCTGACCTGGAATCAATCGGCACAAAGTTGCGTCAGGCGCAGCAGAGCTACGACGATGCCTACAAAAAGCTTTCCACCGGCCAGGGCAATCTGATCCGGCAAGCCGAAATGCTCATCGATCTCGGCGTCAAGCCCGCCAAGCGCTTGCCGCAGGGCCTGATTGAGCGTGCCGGCCAGCTTGAGCTTGATGAACCGCCGGTTTCGCATCGCGGAGCGAATGCCGCCGGCGCGAGCTGATTCTGGATTTCGCTGGTAACCTTTCCGGAGGGTTTCCCGACGCCACACTCACCGTCAAACCCGCCCGATCATCCTCGTGCCGCCGGTGCCGAAACCCGGCGCCCCGAGCTCAACCACGCCGATCTGCCGCCGCCATCGCCCTCACACGACGCCTCAGGCTATTGCCCAAATTGTTCTGAAAAACTTGTGGGCGGCGGATGCAAGCTGCGCTGCCTGCAATGCGGCTTCTACCTCAGTTGTTCCGATTTCTATTGACCGAACGTAAGTACAACAATTTGCCCGCGCCGTTCATCTGACTGCGGTTGGCCGCCCTCTGGCGGCGGCACGCTGCCGTTGAAAGAACCTCATTCCTTGAAGATCACGATTTTCGGCCTGGCGCTTTCTTCTTCCTGGGGAAACGGCCACGCCACACCTTACCGCGCCATTCTCAAGGCATTGCACCGGCGCGGCCATACCGTCCGCTTTTACGAAAAAGATCTTCCGTTTTATGCCTCGCGCCGCGACTTCACCCGCTGCTCGTATTGCGATCTCATCCTTTATCGAAGTTGGGATGAAATTCGCGACCGCGCGCTTGGCGACCTGCGCGACTCTGACGTGGTCGTGAACGCCAGCTACTGCCCTGAAGGCGCCCGCATCATTGATGACGTTCTGAACGTCACCGGCCCGGCGCACCTGTTCTATGACCTCGATACGCCGATCACGCTCGCCGGCCTGCGCCAGGGCGAGGTTGAATATCTTCGCCGCGACCAGATCCCTGAGTTCGCTCTGTATCTCTCTTTCACCGGCGGCAGCATTCTCCACGAGCTCGAATCCGAATGGCACGCCCGGGCGGCGCGCCCGCTCTATGGCTGCGTCGATCCTGAGCTCTACGTCCGCGTCGCTCCGCGCCCCGCCTTCGAGTGTTCGCTGAGCTACATGGGCACCTACGCTGCTGATCGCCAGCACAACCTGGAAGCGCTGTTTGTCGAGCCTGCCCGGCGGCTCAGCGACCAGGTTTTCGTTCTCGCCGGCGCGCTGTATCCGCGCGAGTGGCAATGGCCCGCCAACGTTCGCCGCTTCGATCACATCGCGCCCGCCGACCACACCGCGTTCTATTCCTCCGCTCGCGCCACCCTGAATCTCACTCGCGCCGGCATGGCGCGCACCGGCTACTGCCCCTCGGGCCGCTTCTTTGAGGCAGCAGCCTGCGGCACGCCCATCGTCAGCGATGATTTCGACGGCCTCGAAACCTTCTTCACGCCGGGCGAAGAAATCATGCTGGCCGCCGGCACTGATGACGTTCTCCGCTGGCTCGCCGCGCCCGCGCCTGAGCTTGCCGCCATCGCCGAGCGCGCCCGCCGCCGCACCTTGCTTCACCACACCGGCGATGGTCGCGCTGAGCAGTTGCTCGGCTACATTGCCGAACTCACCAACGCCATTGCCGCATCTGAGGTCGCCTGATGATTGGAATCATTCCCGCCGCCGGCGCCGGTCAGCGCATCCAGCCGCTCGGCTGCTCAAAAGAATTGCTTCCCGTGGGCGCGCGCGTCATCGATGGCGCCGAGCGTCCCAAGGCTGTCGCCGAATACCTGGTCGAGCGCATGATCTCAACTGGCGCCGAGCAAATCTGCTTCGTCATCTCCGCCGAAAAAACCGATATCGTCCGCTACTTCGCCGAACGCGAGTACGCCGCGCAAATCTTTTACGTCGTGCAGCAGAAGCCGCTCGGCCTGTGTGACGCGCTGTTCCGCGCCGAGCCGTTTGCGCGTAGCCATGAGCACGTCCTGATCGGCCTGCCCGATACTGTCTGGTTTCCTGAAAATGCCTTCCGCCCCGCGGTCGATGCCGGCCACGACGTCAACCTTGTCCTGTTTCCCGTCACCAACCCCGCCGCCTTCGATGCCGTCATCGCCGATGACGATGGTCGCGTGCAGACGGTTGAAGTCAAGCAGCGCGGCGCGCACTCCTGCTGGGTGTGGGGGTCGCTCGTCACCTCGGGCAAGGCGTTTCGCGCTCTAAAGTTGTTGTGGGAAGCTCGCCATCGCCGCGATGAATATCTCGGCCATCTGCTCAACGCTTACATGGCGGCCGGAAACCCGGTCCATGCCGCGCGTTCCGGCGAGATCTATATGGATGTGGGGACGCTCGAAGGCTATCGCGCCGCGCAGGATTTTCTGCGAACCCTCGGCGCGCAGGCGCCGCCGGCCGCGGCTGCCCTGGACGACGCCGCCTGAGCTCTAGCTGTGCGAGCGGAGTATTTCTCGAATTTCGCGGTTGATCCGGGCGGCGTCGCGCGTGGCTGAATCGATCAGCCCCACCCATTTCTTGCTGGTCTCATCCAGGTTTGACTGCGCCAGCAGGTACGACGCCTGCATGATGGTTTCGATGGAATTGCTCAGGTCGTGAGCCAACGCACGCAGCTTCGTGCTCAGTTCGGGAGCGATTTTGCTTACTGGCTCCATGCCGGGCTGTGCCATTCGTTACTCCTGAAAATCCGTCAATCTGACTTGCTGGCCCTCCAACCCTTTGAGTCCTATTCAGCACAAAGCGTTGTGCGCAAATCGCAGGCGCCCTGCCGCGCTACCCGGTGGCAAAGGCCAGTGCCAAGAGCGTCTTCTGCTCCATCTCGTGCGCCTTGGCCGAACCCGTCGCCGGGCTCGCGCTCGCCGAGCGCTTCACTGACCGCACCTGCCGCGGCCGCGCCAGCCTTCTCAGTCGCGGCATGCAGTACCACAGCGCGCCCATGTTGGCCGGCTCTTCCTGCACCCACACCACCTCGTTGGCCTCCGGATGCGCCCCAAGCGCCTGCACCAGCTCTTCTTCCGGAAAAGGATAAAGCTGCTCCACAAAAATAATCGCGGTCTGCCCGTCTCCCCGCCGCTTGCGCTCCTCCCGCAGCTCATGCCCAATCTTGCCGCTGCACAGCAGCACCCGGCGCGCCCCCTGCACCTGGTCATCCGGAATCACCCGCAGGAAGCGCTCCCGGCTCAGCTCTTCAATTCCCGACGAAGCGTCCGGATGCCGCAGCATGCTCTTCGGCGTAAACACAATCAGCGGCTTGCGCCAGCTCGTCAGCGCCTGCCGCCGCAGCAGGTGGAAATACTGCGCCGCGTTTGAAGGCTGCGCAATCTGGATGTTGTCGCGCGCCGCCAGTTGCAAATAGCGCTCAATGCGCGCGCTCGAGTGCTCCGGCCCCTGCCCTTCATACCCGTGCGGCAGCAGCAGCACCAGCCCTGAAAGCAAATTCCATTTGTCTTCGCCCGCCGAAAGAAACTGGTCAATGATGATTTGCGCGTTGTTGGCAAAGTCGCCGAACTGCGCCTCCCACAGCACCAGCGCCTCCGGCATCTCGCGGCTGAAGCCGTATTCAAAGCCCATCACTGCCGCTTCCGACAGAATCGCATTGTAGATTTCGCACTCCGCCTGCCCCGCCTCCAGGCGCTCCAGCGGCAGGTATTCCGATTCGTCCTCGGTATCGATCAGCACCGCGTGCCGCTGATTAAACGTGCCCCGCCGCGAGTCCTGCCCGCTCAGCCGCACCCGGATTCCGCTCACCAGCAGCGTCGCGAACGCCAGCGCCTCCGCCATGCCGTAATCCAGCGGCCGCTTGCCCGCCGCCATCTCCGCCCGCTGCTGCAACAGCCGCTTGATCTTGGGATGGATATGAAATCCCGCCGGATATTCCGTCAGCTTCTGCCCCAGCCGCTGCGCCTCTTCGCGCGTGATGCCGGTCTCCACGTCGTACTCCGGCTTCCAGCAGCCGCCCTTATATTTCGACCAGTATTGCGGCAGCCTCGCCAGCACCGGCTTCTGCTTCAGCCTTGCCGCCGATCCGAGCGCCTCCTGGTATTCCGCCTTGATCTGCTGCACCACCGGCGCGGCCTCCATCTCCCGCTGCCCCGCGTAAATCTCGTACACCGGCGGATGCTCCTGGATCCTGCGATACACCAGCGGCGACGTGATCGTCGGGTCATCCACCTCGCTGTGCCCGTGCCGCCTGAATCCCACCAGGTCCACCACCACGTCAGTGTGAAAACGCGCGCGGTATTCCGTGGCCATGCGCGCCACCCGCACCACGGCGTCAATTTCTTCGGCGTTCACGTGGAAGATTGGTATCGGCAGCCGCTTGGCCACGTCTGAAGCGAACCGCGAAGTGTGCAGCTCAGCCGGAGTCGCGGTAAACCCGATCAGGTTGTTCACGATCACGTGTACCGTGCCGCCCACGTTGTAGCCATGCACGCCCGCAAAATCGAACACCTCGGCCACCATGCCCTGGCCGGCAAATGCCGCGTCGCCGTGCATCAGCACCGGGACCACGCGGTTCCGGGCGTCGTCACCCGCCTCATCGATCATGCGCGCCTGCTTGGCCCGCGTCCGCCCCAGCGCCACGGGATCCACCGCCTCCAGGTGGCTTGGGTTTGAGGCCAGGTGAATGTTCACCACCTCGCCGTTCTGCGTCGTCACTTCTCCGGTCGCGCCGATGTGGTACTTCACGTCGCCGCCGCCCAGCACGCTGCGCGGATCCACATCTTCAAAGCGCGCAAAAATATCGCTCGGCGCCTTGCCCACCACGTTGACCATTACGTTTAACCGGCCGCGATGGCTCATGCCCATCACCACCTGCCTCGCGCCGTGCGCCGCCGCCACTGCCAGCACCTCGTCCAGCAGCGGAATCAGCGCGCACACTCCCTCCAGAGAAAATCGCTTCGTTCCCAGGTAACGCGACTGCAGCACCTGCTCAAACAGCTCAGCCCGCACCAGCCGCTCCAGGATGCGCTCCGGCGCTTCCGCCGCCGGCGCCTCGCCTTCCATCCGCTGCTGCACCCACTCGCGCCGCTCCCGGTCCGGAATGTGCATGAACTCGGCGCCGATCGCGCCGCAGTAGATGGCGCGCGCCTCTTCCGCATCCCGCCCTTCAATCTCAAGTTCGGCGGGCGCGCCGCCGGCAAAATGCCCCAGCGGATCGAGCTTCGCCGCCAGGTACCCCCAGCGCCTGAAGGCCTCGAATGCCTGCTCGCGCGCGCTGCTGAGCCGCCGGGTTTCAACTGAAGTTGCCATCTGCCTGTTCGATTGCCGCCGCCTGCGCCCGGATGCAATCCCGCGCCGCGGCCAAACTTCAATTATGCCAGTTGCCTCACTGCCGTGCAGGGCCGGCCCGCCAACTCACCCCCGGCGCGCGGCTCCACTTTTCGCCCGCGCCACGCCACCTTAGAAGCGCGTCCCGCGACACTCATTTTTGGCCCGCGCCGCGCCGCGCGGCTTCATGTCCGCGGCGCGTCTCCCCCGCGCCAATAGCGTTTTCTGCCGCGTCGCGCGCTCTCTGTGGTGAAATAAGCACGTGGCCAGGCGAAAGAGCAAAGGCGCATACATGATCTCGGCCGTTGCCGATATGTACGGCATCCATCCTCAGACGCTGCGCCTCTACGAGCGTGAAGGCCTGCTCAAGCCCTCGCGCACCGAAGGCAACACCCGCCTCTACACCGAAGAAGACCTGCAGCGGCTGGAGTTCATCCTCTCCCTGGCGCGCGACCTCGGCGTCAACATCTCCGGCATCGCCATCATCCTGCAAATGCGCGAGCGCATGGAAGAAATGCAGCGCCAGATTCAGGACTTCGTCGCCTCCCTGCAGCAGGAAATGATCGCCCGCGCCAACGCTGGATCCGGCTCTCACGGCGCCCTGGTTCCCGTGCGCCGCCCCATCCCGCCGCCTCCTGAGCGCTCGCCCAAGGCGAGAGGCTGAAGACTTTCGGCTGAAGACCAGGGGCTGAACCGCCGCCGCTTTGCGGTTTGGCTTCGCCGCCCTCTACAATCTCGCCCATGCGCAGCTTTGCCTGCTTGCTCCTCCTGGCCGCTCCCTTCTTCGGACAAACCCAGTCGGCCGTTCCCGTCGATCAGGAGCCGCACCATCATCAGGTGTTGCAGAACCAGAAAGTGCGCGCCTTCATCACCGAGCTTGCCCCCGGCGAGCAGATGCCCATGCACCTGCACGCCCGCGACTACATCACCGCCTTCCTGCTGAACGCGCAGTTCACCGTCAAGGCTGCAGGACGTCCTTCGCAGCCGCAGCATGTCCCCGCCGGCGCGGTGCGCTACACCCGCGCTCCCCTCGTGCACAGCCTGCGCAACACCGCGCCTGCGCCATTTCGTGCGGTCGAAATCGAGTTCGCCGAGCCCCAGGGCAAGTCCACGCCTTCGCGCCAGCGCGCCTCCCACTACTGCAACCCGGGATCGAAGACCGCCTGCGTCGATGAGAAGTACCTGTTCTGCACCGAAAAAATCTGCGTCTCCGATGTCACGTTCGGCGAAGGCGCCATCAGCGAAAAGCACAGCCACTCCACCGACCACATGCTGGTCGCGCTCACCGATTACCGCCTCAGCGACCACGTCGAAGGCAAAGGCACCAACGTGCGCGTGGAGCAAAGCGGTGGCGTCGAGTTCATCCCCGCCGGCATCACCCACCAGCTCACCAACATCTCGCAGCATCCTGTGCGCTTCCTCGTCATCGTCTTCCGCTAAACCACCGGTGGGAGCACCGGCCTTCAGGCCGGTGAAAGAGCTCGATTACAATGTCGGGGCTTCAGCCCCTGCGCCCCGGGGTTGCGCCCGGCCGGCCGGTCTGATACAACATACAAAGGCTGCTGCAACGGGCGGCGGGGAACGGCCAACAAAGTTGAATCCTTCGTTCCTGCCGGCCATCTAACAGACAGCTACTAATACGGCGCCGCCTCGGCGCTAATATTCGGGCCAGCGATCCTCAGGGACTCGCAAGAGCTCGAAGTTGAGTGGTAATCCCGGCCAAACGCCCGGAAGCTCAATCAAAGGATCTTTAAGATTTCAACAGCCGCAGAGGCTGAGCGCCTCTGCAACGCGAATTGCTGCGCCGGGATGCGGTGAGTTTCCCGCGCCGGCAATCAGTGCTCAAAACCACCGGTAATCAAAAAAGTTACCGGCTCAGGTTGACACCAGCAGCGGTTCGCGGTATGTTTGAAAGGTTTGCGGCAGCCGCTGATGCACATCAGCAGTGGCCGCGATGTTCGAGGACGCCCGGCCACACGCTGGTCGGAGGTCCTGATCCGGAATGGCTGCTTAGGCGGCCTCCCAGGGTGAATCGCAGAGCAAGCGCCGATAAGGCGCGAGCACGGCGAGAGGGCGCAGCAGCCGGCGCAAGCCGGCGTTGCGGAGCCCAGGGACGAAGATCATTGACAACAGGTTGAACGTGCCAGTCGTGAGAATTATTTCTTGCGCTCGTGCCCTCCGCTTCGTGCGGAAGGCCGGGTGAATCGCAGGGCCAGCGCCCATAAAGCGCCAGCCTGGCGAGAGGGCGCAGCAGCCGGCGCAAGCCGGTGTTGCGGGCCCCTGGAAATAACGAAAGCCCGGGTTCATTCCGGGTGATCTCACAAAATAGGTAAGAAGGCTGCGCGATGAATTCCGTCCCGGTTCGCCGGGATCTTCACTCGCGCGGCAGATTCCCATGACTACCCGTCGGGGAATCGAGGGCGCCCGCACGGGCGCTCTATTCAGGTTTCAAACGAGAGTTTGATCCTGGCTCAGAATCAACGCTGGCGGCGTGCCTAACACATGCAAGTCGAACGAGAAAGTGGAGCAATCCATGAGTAAAGTGG